>JAAUPT010000415.1 GCA_012032965.1 Nitrospira sp. | reverse complement strand
ACAGGCGGTAGCTTCTAATACGAGATATCAGCCTTGTTCCTGGGTGGTGGATCCGTTCTGCGGAGTCGGACGGTTGCCTATCGGGCTGAGTCTGGGCTCGAAGGAAACAAGATAAACGGGCCTTGTGGGCTTCTGGTCAGGTGGAAGTAGGGAGAGCTGGTTCGCCAGCAGGTCTAAGGTTTCTAATGAATGATGGACAGCCCGTAGATCATGCTCGGTCATCTCACGCAGAGCGAACCATGGCATCGGATGGTCGCTTCTCCCTTAGACGTTCCATAACAGGTGAGGCAGTCAGTAGTCATCAATCTCGTCTGTTTCATCCAGCATCTCAACCGTGATCTCGTCAGCTTCAGCGGTCCATTGAGCTAGTGGAATGCCCTTCGCTTTCAAGATGGCTTCCTGCTCTGTTCCTGCAGCCATCGTCAGTTCGTACGTCACCGGTCTGTCTGACTTGAAACATTCGCATTAGAGGTTCCCTTTCAGAATCTCATGTAGTGAGATGTCGACGTGAATGTAAAGTGAATTGTTGGATGCCGAACTCCCACGGGTGACACGTTTTAACCGGTTGCGTCAGGTCGTTCAGTGGCCCTTAGCACGGATTCTTACGTCTTGCATCCGCGCCTGTTCTAGTTCTGTCTGTTTCCGGATATGTTCGAGCTGAAGCTGAAATTGCCGCTCACGTTCATCATGTATGTGCGGAGGCCGTCCACCGTTTCCCAGTCCCTCCTTGTCCGCCGCCTGTACGCCTATCGTGGTCAACAGTGTACCGACCATGACACCGAGTATGAAATTTTGCATTGCCGCCTCCGTCGAACTGTTCTCAATTTTTCTCTTTCACTCTAACGCTCGAGCCGGTCCTGTCTCAAGTGCATCGGCGCATTGTAATCAATCCGACGATGGATACCATAAAGAGGCTCGAGAAACTCCTTCACGAAGGAACGAGGTCGTTGCCTTGACTCTATTTCAGCCGCTTTGCTAGAGTGAACGATCCAAGTCTAAGCGATTGAAAGATCCGCTGTTTCTGAACCGTTTTCCATAAGCACTTCGAGGCAACACCGTGATGAAATCCTGGCTAATTGATGAGATGTGGTATGTCAATCGGTTTCGTCTGTGTATTGAAGGGATTCAGGATGAATGGGGTGGCGGGGATTCGGTAGCGGAAGCGGAGGAACTGCCATCTCCGCCGCAGAATGTCCAAGCCAAACCCGGCAACGGACGCATCACCATCACATGGGATGCGGTTCCGGACGCCATGTACTATAACCTCTATTTCCAGACGACGAAGGGTGTGCAGATCAAGTTTTCTGAGCTCACGCGTCCCATCGCCAGTGCTGACGATTTCAAGCGTGTCATCGGTGTAAAAAAAGATAAGGCCACGTGTATCGAAGGCGCGACGAGTCCCTATGTTCACGACGATCTCGCCAATGGGACCTGTTACCACTATGTTGTGACAGTGGTCACCCCGAAGGGGGAAAGTCTTGAGTCGCAAGAAGCGATGGCGATCCCTTCACCCTATCTGCTGGCCATGGTGATTGGTCAAGAGGGTGTGGATGATGGTGAGTTCAGTTCGCCCACGGGGATTGCGCTCGACAAAGACAGCAATCTGTATGTGGCCGATACCGCAATCATTCGATTCAAAAATTCGACAAGACCGGAACGTTCTTGGCTCGATGGGGTGGTGAGCCCGGTTCGCAAGAAGGCCAGTTTTACTATCCTCGTGGGCTCGCGATCGGACCAGACGATGTGGTGTACGTGGCCGATAGTGGAAACAATCGTGTCCAAAAGTTCGATCTGGAAGGCAATGTGCAGAAAGCCTGGGGCAAGTTTGGATTCGCCTGGCGCGGAGCCGATATGGGCCGCTTCGACGTGCCGTGGGGGATTACCACGGATCAAGACGGGAATGTCTATGTCTCTGACACCAGCAACGCGCGCATTCAAAAGTTTCAAGCCGATGGCCAACCGCTGTTAAAGTGGGGGCGCGATGGTAGCTTCGACGGCGCGTTCTTTTTCCCCGTGGCGTGGCGGTGGATTTCGTTGGCAATATTTACGTGGCCGACGAGAGCAACAATCGTATCCAGAAGTTCGATACACGCGGAAGTTTCTTGACGAAGTGGGGACGCGAGGGGAGTGGACCGGGGCAGTTCAAGTCGCCGTGGGGAATCGCCTGCGATGCGCTGGGCAATGTGTATGTCGTCGACAGCGGGAATCACCGAATTCAGAAGTTTGACGGCAACGGAACCTTCCTCTGTTCGTTCGGCAATCGTGGGAAGACCGAGGGACAGCTTAACTTCCCCTACGGAATTGCTGTGGACAGGGAAGGCTGCGTGTTTGTTGTCGACAGTGGCAACAACCGCGTCCTCAAGTACGTGCCGACCGAAGAGGAGATGAATCGTGGGAAGGAGCGGCCGGCACAGGCGGTGGAAGCCGGATCGGTGCAGCCTCCCCGCAGTCTTGCGGTGAAAGCCGGCGACACAGAGGTCTTCTTGAGTTGGATGGAGGTGCCGGGTGCCCAGTCCTACAACCTCTATTTTAGTACCTCTCCCCATATCACGATTCAGAGCGCCACCAAGATTGAAGGCGTGATGAATCCCTACACGCATGAGGGCCTCACGAACGATACGCCCTACTTTTATGCCGTGACGGCCTCATTCGAAGACGGGACGGAAAGCGGGCTATCAGAAGAAGTGACGGCGATGCCCGTGCTCATCGATATCACGGCACCGCAGAACCCTATGCCGTCATCAATCACGGCGCGTTCATGACGAACTCGCCGGATGTTGTCGTGACGATCTCGGCCACCGATTTGGACACGGGAGTCGGTGCCTACTTCATTTCTGAGAGTCCCTTGACCCCAATGGCCGGCACGCCGGGCTGGGTGGAAGTGACGTCGGCTATCAAGTTTGGGGCGACCATTCCTTTTATCCTCTCTCCGGCGGACGGGCAAAAGACGATTTACGTATGGTTCAAAGACATCGGCAACAACGTTTCAACACCTGCCACCGCAACGATTCTTGTCAATACATCAGGCTACCTGTGTGTGGCCAAGTGGGGGAAGCCTGGACGGGGCGCCTCGCTCTTGCATGGCGGAGA
>JAAUPT010000040.1 GCA_012032965.1 Nitrospira sp. | reverse complement strand
GCCTCCTGGTCGACCACTCGTTCGCCGACCGCGTGTTCTTCTGCAACAGCGGCGCTGAAGCCAATGAAGCGGCGATTAAACTGGCACGACGCTACGGGCATGAGCGACATGGAGCGAAGCGGTTCGAAGTCATCACGATGAAGAATTCGTTCCATGGCCGTACATTGGGCATGCTCACCGCGACAGGCCAGGAGAAGGTCCAAAAGGGCTTCGAGCCGTTGATGCCTGGTTTTGCCTATGCCCCGTTCAATGATTTCAGCGCGCTGGAGTCTATGGTCAATGAGCAAACCGCCGCCATTATGCTGGAGCCCATTCAAGCAGAAGGTGGGGTGTATGTGGCCACCCGTGATTACCTGAAGAACTTGCGGGAACTCTGTACGCAGAAAGACATCCTCCTGATTTTTGATGAAATCCAGACCGGCATCGGTAGAACCGGCACCTTCTTCGCCTACGAACAACTCGGGGTGAGGCCTGACATCATGACCCTGGCAAAGGGCCTGGCCGGTGGAGTCCCAATTGGGGCCTGCCTGGCGACCGAGTCAGCCGCTGCAGCCTTTACACCAGGAGCCCATGCATCGACATTCGGTGGCAATCCCCTAGCCTGTGCCGCGGCGCTGGCTGTTTGCCGTGTGCTACTCGAGGGGCGAATCCTCGACCACGCAAGGCGTATGGGTGAGTACTTGGCGAAGGGACTCACGGACTGTAAGGATCGCTACCGCATCGTGAAGGATGTACGCGGCCTTGGTCTCTTGCAAGGTATGGAGCTCGAGACCGACGCCAGAGCAGTGGTTGCGGATGCCCTGGCCCGTGGCGTGCTCATCAATGCTGCAACCGAGCGGGTGCTGCGCTTCGTCCCGCCCTTGATCATTACACAGCGAGAGATCGATAAACTCCTTGACCTCCTCAGTACACTGCTGAACCAACGCATGACAACCGGAAAAGATTCACACCATTAATGACTCGATCAGCCCGATACAGCAGCCCCGCGCACTACGCGAAGGATCTGGTAGACGTCGCCACAATGCCGCGAAAACAGATCCTAGACTTACTCAAATTGGCGGCCTCGCTCAAGAATAAGCAACGCCAGGGCGCACCACATCGTTTGCTGGTTGGTAGAACCCTTGGGCTACTGTTTCAAAAACCTTCGACGAGGACTCGCGTATCGTTTGAGGCGGGTATGAATCAACTGGGCGGTCATGCGCTGGTTCTTCCTATGGGCGATATCCAGCTTTCGCGCGGGGAGACGGTCTCAGACACCGCACGGGTCTTGTCCCGTTACCTGGATGGAATCGTCATTCGAACCTATGACCATGCGATCGTCGAAGAGTGGGCCACAGAAGCTACGATGCCGGTCATTAACGGGTTGACCGACCACAGCCATCCCTGTCAGGCTTTATCGGATTTGCTGACGATTCAGGAAATCAAAGGCCGTCTCAAAGGCGTCAGCCTCGCTTATATCGGGGATGGGAATAACGTCGCCAATTCGCTGGTCGAAGCGGGGGCAAAGATGGGCATGCGCGTGGTGATCGGGTGTCCGTCTGGCTATCAGCCCGATCAACGGGTGATTGATCGCGCCAGAATGGAGGGTCAGACCACCGGCGCCGCCATCGAGGTAGTCGAGAGCCCCCTGGTGGCAGTCAAAGAAGCGGATGTGGTGTACACCGACGTGTGGATTAGCATGGGGCGTGAGCGAGAGCAGGCCAGGCGACTGCGAACCCTGACGCCCTTCCAGTTGAACAAACGGTTACTGCAACGAGCCAAACCCGATGCCATCGTCATGCATTGTTTACCGGCCCATCGCGGTGAGGAGATTACGGCGGACGTACTGGATGGTCCGCAGTCGGTGATCATTGATCAAGCTGAAAATCGACTGCACATGCAAAAGGCGATTTTGGGTCAACTGCTCAGCCGGAAGAAAGGCTCACGGTAGAAATTCTCGCATGAGACCAAAACCCATCAAGAAAATCGTTCTCGCGTATTCTGGCGGACTGGATACCTCCGTCATCCTTAAGTGGTTGCAAGAAACCTATCAGGCCGAGATCATCGCGTTTTGCGCCGACCTTGGGCAGGGAGAAGATCTTAAAGCCGTCAAGGTCAAGGCCCAGGCGCTTGGCGTCAAGAAGGTCTATGTCGAAGACTTACGTGAGACGTTCGTCAGAGATTATGTGTTCCCGATGCTCCGTGGGAATGCGATGTATGAAGGCTGCTACCTCTTGGGGACCTCCATTGCTCGTCCGTTGATCGCTCGTCGGCAAGCTGAAATCGCCCTGAAAGAAGGGGCTGAGGCGGTCTCACATGGAGCGACGGGAAAGGGCGAAAGTGATCAAGCATCCGTTTCCGTAGCTCACCTACATGGCGCTTGCGCCAGGCCTGAAAATTATTGCGCCGTGGCGAGAATGGACGATGCGTTCCCGGCGTGAACTCATCGAGTATGCCGAACGCCACGGGATTCCCGTGACGGCGACCAAAGCGAAGCCCTATAGTACGGACCCGAATCTGTTTCACATCAGCTACGAGGGCGGCATTCTTGAAGATCCTTGGGAATCACCGCCCGATGAAATCTTCCAGATGACCGTCTCACCGGAGAAGGCACCAAATACGCCGCAAGAAGTCGAGATTGAGTACCAACGGGGCAACCCCATCGCGGTCGACGGCAAGAAGATGAGCCCCGCCTCGCTCCTCGCACATCTCAACAAACTGGGCGGTGCGCACGGTATCGGGCGCGTGGACCTTGTTGAGAACCGCTATGTCGGAATGAAATCGCGAGGCGTGTATGAAACACCGGGAGGAACGATTCTGCACGTTGCACATCGCGGGCTTGAATCCTTGACGATGGATCGTGAAGTCCTCCACTTCCGAGACAGCCTCATTCCTCGATTTGCCGACCTGATTTATAACGGCTATTGGTTCAGCCCCGAGCGCACAATGGTACAGACTGCGATCGATGAAGCACAGAAAGACGTGAGTGGTATGGCGCGTGTAAAGCTATATAAAGGAAGCTGCACTCTGGCAGGACGAAAATCGAAACAGTCACTTTATCGACTCGACGTCGCCACCTTTGAAGAAGACGATGTATACAATCAAAAAGATGCGGAAGGTTTCATCCGCCTGAATGCCTTGCGGCTCAAAATCCGTGCCCAAAGGAAGAAGGCTTCGTCCTGATGGCTAATAAAAAGAGTCGCCGTCCGAGCGCTACGATCGGCAGCGGCAAGGCTTGGGACGGTCGGTTCCGAGAAAAGACCAATCAGTTAGTGGAAGCCTTTACCAGATCAGTGACAGTCGACTTCAGACTCTATGCCGATGACATTGCCGGGAGCATTGCCCATTGCAAAACGCTGCAGAAAGCACGGGTGCTTACATCTTCGGAAACGCGAACGATCGTCCGCGGCTTGGAATCGGTGAAACGAGAATTGGACCGTGGACGGTTTAGATTTTTGTCTCAAGATGAAGACATTCATATGGCGATCGAACGGAGATTGACCGAAACAATCGGTCCATTAGGTGGCAAGCTGCACACGGGACGAAGCCGAAACGATCAAGTCGCACTGGATATTCGGCTGTACTTGCGCAGACAGCTGGATCAGCTGCATGAGCAACTGATCGAATTGCAACGCGTGCTGGTGATGAAGGCCGGTGCGAACCGTGAAATCATCATGCCTGGGTACACACACCTACAACGCGCTCAACCAGTCCTGTTTGCGCATCATTTATTAGCGTACGTGGAAATGTTTGAACGGGACAAGGGTCGAGTGCGTGACGCGAAAGGCCGGCTCAATGTCATGCCGCTGGGTTCCGGAGCCTTGGCCGGCACGAATTACCCAGTGAATCGGCGACACACCGCTGCATTGCTGGGGTTCCCCACCATCACCGCAAACAGCATGGACGCCGTCTCTGATCGAGACTTCATGATCGAATCGGCCTCTGCTCTTTCCATCGTGATGATGCATCTCTCACGGCTCAGTGAAGAGTTGATCTTGTGGGCCTCGCAGGAATTTCAGTTTGTTGATCTCCCTGATGCCTTCTGCACCGGAAGTAGCATGATGCCGCAGAAGAAGAACCCGGATATTCCAGAACTGGTTCGAGGAAAAACAGGACGGGTCTACGGCCACTTAGTCAGTTTGCTGACGACGCTGAAAGCCTTGCCGTTAAGTTATAATCGAGACCTCCAGGAGGATAAGCCAGCGCTGTTTGACGCTCTCGACACGGTACAATCTTCCGTCCGAGTGATGACCGAACTGATGCGCCGCCTAGAAGTCAACCGAGAAGTCCTTCAACGAGCCTTGCAGGGAGGCGGGCTGCTTGCGACAGAACTCGCCGACTATTTAGTCCTGAAGGGGCTGCCTTTTCGCGAAGCACACGGGATTACCGGTCGAATTGTTCGCGAACTCCCTTGATCAGGGTCGTGAGATAACTGATTTGTCATTGGAGGAGATGCGGCGATATTGTGAGCGGATAGAAAAGGGCGTATTCACTCGTCTGACCGCTGCAGCAGCGATCGACCATAAAGGACAAATCGGCGGAACGGCCAAAGTGCGAGTTGTGCAGCGCATCAAGGAGCTTAAGAAGTCTTTGTCATGAGAACTCTCGTGATCATTGTATCGGCAGGGCTTCTGATCTCTTGCGGCGTGGTAGGGTCCCCAATCGCCCCGGAATACGTGGGCGTCGCTGTGACAGTCGAGAAACAAAAGCGGCAACATGCACTTGAGGGAGAGCGTGAAACGGCGGGATCAGCGGTAGGCGACCCGTTTCTAGAAGATTACGATATTAATCTTCCTCCGTCCCATCCGGTTGGAACACGATGAACGTCGAACGCTTGATGTACCTACATTCTTACAAGGATCGGCGCGATGCATAGTTTTGAATACCGCCACGGAGAGTTGTACTGCGAACAGGTGCCGATCAGCCGGATCGCGAAAGAACTCGGCACCCCTTGCTACATCTATAGCCACGCCACGCTCGTCCGTCATTTCCACGCCTACGACAGCGCCTTCAAAAGTATTCCTCATGTCATCGCGTTCGCCATGAAGGCCAACTCTAATCTCGCGATCCTCCGGCTGATGGCCAAAGAAGGTAGCGGAGTGGATATTGTCTCAGGGGGAGAGTTGTTCCGAGCGTTGAAGGCTGGTGTCCCCGCCTCCAAGATTGTGTTTGCTGGTGTCGGCAAGGCCCCCGATGAAATTCGTGATGCACTGAAGGCCGACATCCTCATGTTTAACGTCGAATCGCCGGCCGAGCTTCATGTCATCAATCAGGTCGCCGCTGAAGTTGGCAGCAAAGCTCGTATCGCGCTTCGAATCAATCCTGACATCGATCCGAAAACTCATCCATACATTTCCACCGGTCTCAAGAAAAGCAAGTTTGGAATTGCGGCAGAGCGAGCAGTAGAAGACTTTGTCCTTGCCGCTTCAATGAGTCATATTGAGGTCGTGGGCGTCCATGCCCACATTGGGTCTCAGCTTACGGATGTGACCCCTTTTACAGAAGCCTTGAAGAAGGTTGTGTCACTCATCGGGACCTTAAAGGAAAGAGGCCTGAACATCTGCTACCTCAATATCGGAGGCGGGCTTGGCATCACCTATTCGGATGAAAAGCCACCGTTACCACAAGACCTATCCAACGCCGTTTTACCGCTTGTGCAGGGGTTGAACCTCACGCTGGTCATGGAACCCGGACGCGTGATCGTCGGGAATGCCGGTATTCTTGTTACGAAAGCCATGTATCTTAAGGAGGGAGAAACAAAGAGTTTTGTCATCGTCGACGCCGCCATGAACGATCTCCTTCGGCCAAGTCTGTACGAGGCCTACCACGCGGTCCTCCCTGTGAACCAGGAAGCGGGTCGACGTTCTAAACAGACTGTGGACATCGTTGGCCCGGTCTGCGAGTCGGGAGATTTTCTGGCCAAGGATCGATCTCTAGCAGCCGTGAAGCCCGGTGAGTTGCTGGCGGTTATGAGCGCCGGTGCCTACGGCTTCGTCATGGCCTCGAATTACAACTCTCGTCCTCGGGTTCCAGAAGTGCTTGTGAGAGATGGAGAGTTCCATGTTATTCGTGAAAGAGAACGGTATGAGGATCTCGTAAAGGGCGAGCGGATTCCATCGTTCCTGAACACTACGGAGTGAGCATGTTTACCGGATCTCTTGTTGCCATTGTTACCCCGTTTCGACAGGGGAAAATTGACGAACGCGCTCTAGCCGAACTGATCGAATGGCAAATTGCTAAGGGCACTAACGGCATTGTCCCCTGTGGGACAACAGGTGAATCTGCCACCCTTTCTCACGACGAGCACAATCGGGTCATTGAGCTGACGGTCGAGGTCGTCCATCGGCGCGTGCCAGTCATTGCAGGGACTGGTTCAAACAGCACAGACGAAGCCATTGCGCTCACCAGACATGCAAAGCAGGCCGGTGTCGATGGAGCCTTGCTGATTACTCCCTACTACAACAAGCCCACACAAGAAGGTCTCTATCGTCATTATAAAGCGGTCGCAGAAGCAGTTGACTTGCCTCTAGTCCTCTACAACATTCCTGGCCGCACTGGAGTCAATATGCTTCCGGCTACGATTGCTCGTCTTTCCGCGATTCAGACGATCACTGGAGTCAAGGAGGGAAGCGGATCCGTCCAACAAGCTTCGGATATTGTGCAGATGTGCGGCGACCGCCTTACCGTACTGGCCGGTGACGACTCTCTTACCCTCCCGATGATGGCGGTGGGAGGAAAGGGCGTCATTACTGTCACGGCGAACATCATGCCTGCAGAAATGGCGAGTCTTGTAAAATCCTTTACTGAGGGAAAGGTTGAGGCGGCCCGACGCATTCATTTCAATCTTTCTCCCCTCTTTGCAGCGCTGTTCTATGAGACCAACCCCATCCCCATCAAGGAAGCCTTGGGGCTCATGGGCAAGATTGATCCAGAATTGCGCTTACCGCTCTGCTCAATGGCGCAGGACACACGCGAGAAATTGATTCGGGTCTTAAAGGAAGCGGCGTTGATCTAAACATATCAAGGTATATGGCACGATGATCAAGACCATTGTAGCGGGAGCGGCCGGACGAATGGGATGCCGTCTGGTATCACTGATCAAGGACTCTACTGCGTTGATGCTGGCTGGAGCCTTGGAAGGGAAAGGCCATCCAGCCTTGGGTGAGGATGCCGGCGAAACTGCTGGATCAGGACACGCCGGAGTTTCAATCACGGACAATCTCTCATCGTTACTGGATCAAGGGGAGGTTCTGATTGATTTTCCGCACCAGAGGCGACACTGGAGCATATGCGAATGGTTGTTCGCCATCGACGCGCTATCGTGATCGGAACAACCGGATTCTCTGCCGCTCAGATGGAAGAACTCAAATCATTGGCCCAGCAGATTCCGTGTGTATTTTCTCCGAACATGAGCGTAGGGATCAATCTGATTTGTAAGGTCATTGGAGAAATGGCGCGCACACTGGGCGAGGATTATGACATTGAGGTGATCGAAGCTCACCACCGGTTGAAAAAAGACGCACCGAGCGGCACAGCCCTCAAGATTGCTGAAGTTCTTGCCTGCTCTGTCAACCGTGATTTAAACCAGGTCGGGGTCTTTGCTCGCAAAGGGATGGTCGGGGAACGAGTTAGGGGAGAGATTGGTGTCCAAACCATTCGTGCTGGCGATATTGTCGGTGACCACACCATCCTGTTTGGCGGTATGGGAGAGAGAATTGAAGTTACCCACCGTGCAAGTAGCCGTGATACCTTTGCACAAGGTGCCCTCCGTGCTGCAAAGTGGATCGTCCGTCAGCCTCCCGGTTTGTACGATATGATGGATGTCCTCGGTCTTCACTAGATAGTGGTATGATTTGGCTTCCGTCCGTATCTGATTGTCCGTCTTTACTATTACATAGAGCCTGCAGAAGGACCGATCTGCACGACGTGGGCGAATGTCCTGGTCGGTCTTGTGGACCACTGTTGCTTAGACATCTGTAGTAGTCTGGAGGTAAGGAATGGTGAGAATGCATCAACTACCAGGGCACAGTGAAGCCTCTGGTGCCGATTCACACCCTTCGTGTAGTCAACGGGCTGAGATTTGGAATCCCGCAGGAGGACTAGTGTCGAGCTGTAATTGGCCGTGGTTCCTGATCCGCTGCTTTACGGCGGCCACAGTTCAAACAGGCAAACACAGTGATTGCTAACCCCGCGTCCAAATCCACCGCTCGCTCCGGCAGCATTGCCCCATGGCATTTATCACAAGTCTTCATAAGCGTCACTCTAACACCCTAAAAACTGGAATCCAATCCTCCTGAAGTACTGGATGGCACTAGCATCAGTCCCAATCGTCTCCATCCTCATGGGTCATTTGTACACGTCCCTGGTCAACAACTCAAGATGGAATGTTGACCTTCGTCTTGACAGGCTTACACCTCTCTCATAGGATTGTGGTCTTCTTTCGGAGAGCCACTATGTATAGATTGTTCATCATCATTTTTCTTCTGATCATCCTCTATTTTCTGCTTAGACAAATGTTTCGTGCGTTTGGTAGTCCCAATAGGGATATTCGGGGTAAGTCGACTGAGGGTGCGGACCGGCAAGAAGAACTGGATGAAATGATTGAGGACCCGGTTTGTCACACATTCGTGCCGAAACGGATTGCGGTGATCGAAGAAATGGGGGGGCAGGAGTATTGCTTCTGCAGCAAAGAGTGTGCGGTGACGTTTCGGAGCCAGCACCCCGTGTAGAAAATCGCTAGGGGAGCGTAGGGAAATCGAAGGGCTTGAACAAGTCTTCCTTTTAGCTCATTCTCTTCTGCTAGCAACCCGAATAGGAGTAATCAGACATTTTGTCATCTTTACCGAACTGCACTGTGATTTGACATTGATTCGGGGTGAAGTTAAAAAACGGCGGTCCAGATTTTCCTCCTGCGATCCGATAGTACGTCCATGTTTCACCGCCAAAAAAGCGGGACGCCTTGCCGTCCGGAGAACCCCAGTTTTCTCGAACCATACCTTCTCCTTTCCCTGAAGCTCGGCTGGCTTGAGCGAGGCTTCTAGATAGGGATTATTCCCAGCGCAGGCTGATAGTAGTAGGCTAAAGAACAGCAGCCAAAGGGGACGCCACATTTAATTTCTCCGTTACAAGGTTAAAGGTTAATGGACTCAAACCGTAAAAATCTTATATCCGGCTTGATCCCCTGTCAAACCTTCTCGTCAATATATTGCAGTGTTGTTGTGTTCTTCATAAAATAACCGATAATGGGATATATAAGTAGAACCTCTTCTTCAGACGAAAGGGTCAACGATGAAAATTTATTTGGATACAGCGAACGTTAAAGGAAATTCAAGAAGCCGCAGGCC
>JAAUPT010000039.1 GCA_012032965.1 Nitrospira sp. | reverse complement strand
TGGCTTCGGCATTCCAAGCCCTGCAAAGCAGATAGGGGCGCTCTCCTGACACAACGTGTCACCGGTCTGGGTGTCCTTGAGTTTCCCGATCGCCACGATGTCTCCTGCTTTAGCGGACTCAACAGACACGTGACGTTTGCCCAACACCTTATAGAAATGACCGAGCTTCTCCCGCACCTGTCTTGACGCATTCCACCCTGTCGCATCGGCCTGAACAGTTCCTGACAACACACGACAATAGGAGAGTCGTCCAACGAACGGATCGATGAGGGTCTTAAAGACATACGCTGAAAGGGGCTCTTCTGCACTCCCCTTCCGTTCGCATGTTCCGTTGGTCTCGGGGTGAATCCCATGCCATGGATGCTCCGCACCACGCTCGATTGGCAAGGGCAGCAACATCACAATGGCATCCAAGAGCGACCAGACTCCCACATTCTGAACGGCAGATCCGGCATAGGCTGGAAGGAATCGCCGCAGTTGAGTACCGCGTCGCAGACCGTCCAAGAGTTCTTTTTGTGTCAAATCACCCTGAGAGAGGTATCGCTCCAGAAGAGATTCGTCAGTCTCAGCCACTGCCTCCACCAACTGCTTGCGCGCTTCTCGCGAAAACTCCTGCAGATCACCACCAGGCCAGACCTGCTCGACTTTCAACGACGTTGGCCCAGATCGAATCAGTTTCTCATGCCGGATATCATAGACCCCGTCGATCGTCGTCCCTTGATTGAGCGGCACAGTCACAGGGATTGGAGTGGGACCAAAGTATTGGCGGCAGGTTTCCAGCGCATTCTCGAAGGAAGTGCCTTCCTTATCGAGCCCATTGACGAACAGAAGACAGGGCAGGCTCAATTCTTCGATCTTCGACCAGAGCCGGGCCAGCTCGGTCTTCACTCCGCTGCTTCCCCCCACGACAATGATGACCGCGTCGACGGCCCGTAGCGCAGCCATCGGTTCGCCAAGAAGATCGAGTGCCCCGGGAGTATCGATCAAATTGATCTGAGTCTGATTCCAGTTGAACTGCAGAAGGCTGGTACTGGTCGAGGTACGATGACGGAGTTCTTCCGGCTCAAAATCCGAGACGGTGGTTCCCTCCGTCACGGAACCGAGGGAGGGAATCACTCCACCTACATACAACAAGGCCTCGCAAAGCGAAGTTTTCCCGGCACCGACGCTGGACACGATCGCCACATTTCTGACGGGCTCCACATGGGCTGTTTCCATGGCATACCCTCCGTTTGAGAATGGTAGTTTAGGCCATCAACCTCCTCGCAGCACAAGGATTTGGATTTCGATTAATCATCGCTTCAAATGTTTTCGTTATCCTCCCGGAATCCACTCAACCACCCTTCGTCAGCAAAACTTACATACCGACTATCCCCAATGATGAGGTGGTCCAACACGCGTATCCCCAAAAGTCTGCCAGCCGCCACTAATCGATCGGTCAATCGTCGATCCTCCTGACTGGGAGTGGGATCTCCGCTTGGATGATTATGAACAAAGATGACTGCAGCAGCCGATTCGCGGACCGCAAGAGTGAAGACTTCTCGTGGATGGACGATGCTGAGTGTCAGACTCCCTTCTGAAACCGTCGTTTCTTTGAGAACAGTATTTTTTGCATCAAGCAAGACCACCTTGAAGAGTTCGTGTTTCACATCGCGGAGAGCCGGGTGGAAATGTTTAAAGAGATTGGCGCTCGACGAAATGCGTGTGCCGGTTGAAAGTGGAATCGCCAGAGAACGCCTTCCCAATGCCAGTGCGGCCTTGAGCTGGGCCGCCTTTGCCAGACCGACCCCCGGGATGGCACAGAGCTCTTCAATGCCACATGCTGCGATCCCACCCAAGCCTCCCATTCGATCAAGGAGTTCGATGGCGACTTGTACGGCGGACGAATCGCGTCTCCCGGTCCTCAGCAGGATTGCGAGAAGATGCGCATCGGACAGGGCGTCTGAGCCCTTTGCAAGAAGACGTTCACGAGGACGTTCGGTTTGAGGCCAGTGGGCAATCCCTCTCCTGTGGTCTTTCGTATCCGCCATACATCCTCGACTGGACAAAAAATTGACGGACCGGACGCTTTTGTACCGTCAAAGAAGCCGATATTGCCGACCTAAGATAAATACGTAGCTCGTAAACTATTGAAATACCGACAAGTGACAAATTGGTGCAGCTCTTGCTTAAGTTCGCCCCCAGCAATGCACGTCGCCACCCGAGGAGGAGTCAATGGAATGTCCGAAGTGTAAGGGTATGATGATGTTAGAGCGGTTTTCGGATTTCTTTCTCGTCTTCTACGCATGGAAATGCATCAATTGCGGAGCCATTATTGATCGCACGATTTCCAATAATCGCAGAAAGAGCCTAGCAGCTCGAGATTCTCACCCAGTAGCCACTCGCTAGATTTCTCTCTTTTTCGGGCTCGGCATCCGAGCCCGCGAGGGGAACGGTTGACCGTTCAGATACGACCCTTCCCTCGCGCTACAAGTCACGACATTATAGTCCTCTTCGATCTGTACGGTCAAAAGAGGACTGGGAGTTCTTCCATGCACTCGCGGCGCATTTCTCATTCCCCATTTACATCGTAATTGTTGCTCTTTTTATTCATCCTGCATTCCTTGACCCTTTCAAAAACGCTATGTTAGAGTCCCTCACTTGAGATGAGGTTGGCAGGTATGCGTGTAATCGCGGGTACCCATAGAGGTCGGCGACTCAGCGCACCACGGGCAGATCATCTTCGTCCAACCTCAGATCGGGTCCGAGAGGCTCTGTTTTCAATTCTCAGGAATCGGCTGACCAATAGTCGCTTTTTAGACCTCTATGCCGGAACGGGTGCCGTGGGAATAGAAGCCGTGAGCCGAGGAGCGACTCATGTTACCTCCGTCGAATCTGACAGAGAAGCCTTGAAGCTCATTCAGCA
This sequence comes from Nitrospira sp., assembly GCA_012032965.1. Classification (GTDB taxonomy): domain Bacteria; phylum Nitrospirota; class Nitrospiria; order Nitrospirales; family Nitrospiraceae; genus Nitrospira_D. The sequence goes on along the minus strand of JAAUPT010000039.1, from coordinate 6,419 downwards.
AAATGTCCAGATCTGTCAGATGGGTGATGCCCTTTCTATGCGAGCTCAAGCCGTCGAAGATTTTCTGGACAACCCTGCTCAATGGAACGGTCCCTACAATATCGTTTTTGCCGACCCTCCCTATTCTTCTGACGCCCAAGAATTTTCAGCATTACTTTCCAAACCACAGACCGACCAGCTATTTAATGTCGACTCATGGCTGGTTATCGAGCACGCCACCAGAACCACCTTACCCGCGTCCCTAGGACCCACGCAGTTTCTGCGTCGGTATCGATACGGAGATACCACCCTCTCTGTCTACTCCAATCCCAATGCTGTGCAACTATGAAGATCGGTATCTACCCCGGTACATTCGATCCTGTTACCCATGGCCACACAGATATCATCACCCGCAGCCTCCGTGTGTTCGATAAGGTGGTCGTGGCCGTGGCTCCAAATCCTTCTAAGTATCCCCTCTTCAATCTGCCGGAACGTCTTGACATGGTGAAGTTGGTGATGAAGGATCTCGATCAAGTCGACGTCACGCCGTTTGAGGGACTATTGGTGGATTATGTCGAACGGTCCGGTGCCCATGCGATCATCCGAGGCCTGCGGGCCATTTCAGATTTCGAACACGAATTTCAGATGGCGTTGATCAATCGAAAACTTGCCAAGGCCGTCGAGACCGTGTTCCTAATGCCAAGCGAGGAATATTCGTATTTATCGTCGACCATCATCAAGGAGGTCGCGCGCCACGGGGGAAACTTATCAGAGTTTCTCCACCCAGAAGTTGCTCGCCGATTACACGATCGCATCAGGAGTCTCAAACTATGAAGCTTGCTGCCCGTGTCAGCCGCATTGCGCCCTCCCCTACTCTTGCGATGGCTGCCAAAGCCAAAGCCATGGCGGCACAAGGGGTGGATGTTATCGACTTTTCGGCTGGTGAACCAGATTTTGACACACCTGAGCCGGTCAAGGCTGCAGCCGAAGATGCGATTCGCAGTGGATTTACCAAATATACGCCTTCGTCCGGAATCGATGAGTTGCGCGGGGCGATCGCAGACAAGCTACAGGCCGAGGTTGGCGTGCGCTATGACAAATCTCAGGTCCTGGTTTCCTGCGGGGCCAAACACTCGTTGTACAACCTGGCTGAAGCTCTACTCGAAGCGGGCGACGAGATCATCATCCCAATCCCCTACTGGGTGTCCTATTCTGACCAAGCGCTCTTGAACGATGCCACGCCGATCCTGTTAGCGACCAATGAAGAAGAAGGGTACGCGGTCCATGCCGCTGCCCTGGAACGACTCATCACTCCTCGAACCAAAGCTATTATCGTCAACAGTCCGTGCAACCCGACCGGGACAGCCTATGATCGCGCGACGCTTGAGGAGATTGCATCGGTTGCGGTACGACACGATCTTCTTGTGATTTCCGACGAGATCTACGAAAAAGTCCTGTACGATGACGCGATCCATGTCAGCATTGCCTCGTTGGGATCGGAAATTGCTGCTCGAACGGTCATTATCAACGGGGTCTCAAAAGCCTATGCCATGACTGGATGGAGGATCGGATACGCGGCCGGGCCTAAGGAACTGATCACGGCGATGGCCAACATCCAAAGCCAGAGTACTTCCAATCCGTGCTCGATCGCCCAGAAAGCGGCAGTTGCCGCATTACGCCTAGGAGACCCGTTCACCGTAAAAATGGTGGAAGAATTTTCCCGTCGTCGGACCACAATCGTCAATGGGTTGAACAAGATCTCCGGTGTCTCGTGTCGGATGCCACAGGGGGCATTCTACGCTTTTCCCAATATCAAAGGAGTATTGGGAAAACAGGGGCCATCAGGTATGCTAAAGACTCCGAACGATGTGGCTCAGTACCTGCTGAACGAGGCCCAAATCGCAACGGTACCTGGTGAGCCGTTTGGCAGCAGAGAGCACCTTCGACTATCATATGCCACCAGTATGACGAACATAATCAGAGGTCTTGAACGCCTCGAACAGGCGTTCGCGAAATTAACGTGACCTTTACCACGATCTGATGAAAGAGCAGCGCACAAGGGAGGGAAACCGTGCCAATTTACGAATATCAATGTGAAGGGTGCGCCTACCGCTTTGAAGTGAAACAGAGCATGAAAGACGATCCCCTCTCTACCTGCGAACGATGTGGGAAGGCTGTGCAGCGACTGATTTCCTCGCCGGGAATTATGTTCAAGGGAAGTGGCTGGTATGTGACCGACTACTCCGAGAAACTGAAACCTCCATCAAGCTCAGGTAGTGAGACCGGTAAAACGGGAACGGGCGAGAAAAAAGAAGCAGCAGCCCCTGCTGCAGCAAGCGCAACACCCTCGACTCCGACTCCAGCAGCGGCACCCGCAACAGCATCCACCAGTTCATCGACCGCTGCACCTAGCACGACAACGACCTCCTCCTCATCGTAATGGCTTAAACCGAGCTACCGCACACCGACCCCTTTCGACACACCTTTTTGGCAGGTGGTACCTTGGGGGCAGGATGTGCCTTCAATTTCGCTGGTATTTTCCGCTGCGCTGATTTGGAAGACCTCGACTTCAAAGTTTTCGCACGAACCACATCCAACTGTTTCTGGAGGCTCATAATCATCGCGGTTTTCTCGCGATTCATCCGACCCAGTTCATCCATCTGACTCTGGGCTTCTTGCTTGGCCTTCGATAAGTCTGAGACTTGCGCTTGCAATTGAGCTTTTTCCATCGTCAGCGTTTGCGTTTCCGAGCGCATTTGTTCGATCTGAGCCTGTAAGGCTGGCGGCCAATAGTCACACCCAACGAGGCTCAATAGGAGACCACACCCGACAACCGTGTAGACTTCCCGCATCGAATGACCGCTCATCGTCATAATCTTCGCTCCCCTTTCGTCGGTCTGGATTGAGACACGCTGCAGCTTCGACAAGTAAGTCTTACAACTGTCCTCTCGTCAATCGAATGACGCTATTGTAACAGATCGATCGCGATCGACATCGCAGAAGATCGGCTCCGGCTATTCGGATCTAGAGCTGGCGCATACATGAAAGGCGCACTGGGAGAGAGGATGATTGCGCGTTGCAATCAGGGTTGGTCAAGGGCGAATGTTTGGGGGGTGTGAATCGGATCCATCCTACGTCTCGAGCGCGCGATGTGCGATATCCGTCCGGAAATAACAGCCTTCGAAGGAGATCGTTCTCACAACCAGATAGGCCTCGCGCTGTGCGTCCAAAAGAGTTGGTCCTCGACCTACAATGCCGAGCACCCGGCCTCCCGCCGTGACGATCTCATTCCCTCGCTGAGTCGTCCCCGCATGAAATACCATGGAGGTCGCTGATTCGGGGATGGCTAAGGAGAGGCCGTGAATCGGCACCCCCTGCTGGTAGGAACCGGGATAGCCTCCCGACGCCATGATGACACACACCGTAGCATCGCGATGCCATTCAACCACGAGTTGGTCCAGCCGATGTTCGACCACAGCGTCGAAGACATCAAGTAGATCGGTTTTGAGCAACGGCAACACCACCTGAGTTTCAGGATCACCCATACGAGCATTGAACTCCAACACGTACGGGGTTCCGTTGACGACCATCAATCCCGCATAAAGGACACCCTGAAATGGAGAACCAAGACGGGCCATTGCATCGACCATCGGCTGTAGGACCTCACGCGTAACCAGAGCATGGAGCTCAGACGTTCCGAGTGGAGCAGGGCAATAGGCACCCATGCCTCCCGTATTCAACCCCGTATCACCATCACCGACACGCTTATGATCTTGCGCCGCCGGCATCGGTACCACCGTCAGACCATCTGTGAAGGCCATGATCGTCAGTTCTTCGCCGTCGAGAAACTGTTCGATCAAGACCTGCTTCCCGGCTTGGCCAAAGACCGCCTTCTCCATGGCATCCACGATTGCCTGCCGAGCTTGATCGCGAGTGGTCGCGATGATAACCCCTTTCCCCTGTGCCAGCCCGTCTGCCTTGATCACGACCGGTAGCTCATGACGCTCAACATAGGCGAGCGCGTCGGCGACCTTCTCGAAACTCTCAGCCTGAGCAGTTCTGATTTTAGCTTGGGCCATGACATCTTTTGAAAATATTTTGCTGGCCTCCAAACGAGCCGCATTCTTGGTCGGCCCAAAAATTCTGAGCCTGGCTTTGCGGAATTCGTCAACGATGCCCAATGCAAGTGGCACCTCAGGCCCAACCACCGTCAGGTCAATCTTCTCTTGAAGTGCGAACTCTTTTAGCCCGGCAATATCGTCCGCTGTGATCGGTATACAGGTCGACAACGACGCGATTCCCGTATTGCCCGGGGCACAATAGAGTGCTGGCTTGCGTGGACTCTGGGCGAGCTTCCAGATGATCGCGTGCTCACGCCCGCCACTGCCGACAACAAGAATCTTCATGAGTTCTCTTTCACTCTAAAGGAAGGCAGGTAGCCTTAAATGGACTATCGCAAAACTACTGGCACCAGCCTGCCGAGCTATTTATTGGCAAGAGGATGCTCGAACAGGTTATCTATCGAGGCCACAAGGAGTGAGAGGCCCGAAGCGTACTGGCTGTGCGTTGAGGTCTCGAAGACTGAGAACGAAGTTGGGGGCCTGTTTCAGCATCCGAATTAATGGCGGAAGTGGCGCATACCCGTCAAAATCATCGCCATCCCATGTTCATCTGCCGCCTTCACCACTTCGGAATCCCTAATCGATCCACCCGGTTGAATGACGGTCGTAATACCAACTTCGGCAGCGGCATCGAGACCGTCACGGAACGGAAAGAACGCGTCCGAAGCCATGACACAGCCCTTCACCGGCATTTGGGCCTTCATCGCTGCTAACTTGACGGAATCCACCCGGCTCATCTGTCCTGCTCCAATGCCGACCGTCTGGCCTGATTTAGCATAGATGATGGCGTTGGACTTGACGTGTTTGCAGACTTTCCATGCAAACGCACAGGCGGCATATTCCTCATCGGTCGGCTTACGAATGGTCGGCACGGAAAGCGCGCGAAGATCCGTCAAGACGCCGAGATCGCGATCTTGCACGATCAACCCACCAACGAGTTTTTTCAGATCAAAGCCTTCCTGTTTCACCTTTGTCAATGGTCCCACATCCAGGAGGCGGAGGTCCTTCTTTCGCTTGAGTTCGGCCAACGCATCCTCAGCAAACCCGGGAGCGATGACAACCTCAACGAATGTGGAGGTGATTTCTTTGGCCGCTGCGATATCGACGATCCGGTTGAAGGCGATCACACCGCCGAAGGCCGACACGGGATCCGTCGCTCGTGCTTTGACATACGCTTCCACCGGCGTTTCGCCGAGCGCCACACCGCAAGGATTGTTGTGTTTGATGATCGCAACGGTCGTCTCGCCGTATTCCTTGACCAACTCCAACGCGGAATTCGCGTCGAGAAAATTATTGTAGGACATGGCCTTCCCATGAAGGATCTTGCCTCGTGAAACGGCTGGCTCGTTGCTGTGGAGTTCACGGTAAAAGGCGCCCTGCTGGTGAGGGTTCTCTCCATAACGAAGTGTTTCAGCCAATTCAAACTGTAAAGACAACACTTTCGGAAACTTCACTTCCTTACTGCCCGCCTGCTTTTCCAAATAGGCGGCAATCAATCCGTCATAGCGCGCGGTATGTTGAAACACCTTCATCGCCAGCTCACGACGTAGCGCCGCGGTCGCCGTATGGCCCTTCACCGCATCAAGGACCCTCGAATAGTCGGCTGGATCCACAACGACCAGGACATCGTCGTGATTCTTTGCGGCCGATCGCAGCATCGACGGTCCGCCGATGTCAATATTTTCGATGGCATCCTCGAACCGACAATCGGGCTTCGCAATCGTGGCTTCGAATGGGTAGAGGTTCACCACGACGACATCGATGGGACCGATTCCATGTTGGTTCATCTGTTCGACATGAGTTGTGAGCGAACGCCGGCCGAGTAAGCCTCCATGAATCTTTGGGTGCAACGTTTTGACTCGTCCGTCGAGAATCTCGGGCGAACCCGTATAGGCAGCCACATCCGTGACTTTCACACCGGCGTCGCGCAACGCCTTTGCCGTTCCCCCAGTGGACAGGATTTCCGCGCCAAGCGCTTCCAGCCCTTTGGCCATCTCGATAACCCCAGTCTTGTCCGAAACGCTGATGAGCGCCCGCTTGATGCCAGCCATGGTAGGTATTCCTCCGAAAATTGCGCAGATGTTGGATAGTTACGTTAACTACGAATATGAATGTGAAAGGCGGGCGAAGGATAACAAATGGATCCAGCAAGTTCAAGGCAACAGGCGCAGTGATCTCCCCTAGCTGAGATACAGCTGGATGGGTTTGGTGTCACGGGCAATGGCACTCGTTATTCCCCAGCTCTGGTCCCACTGTATCGATTACTCGGCACCCGCCAGGTCGAGCGAACGTATCATTGACGCCGATGCCGCCAATCGG
>JAAUPT010000414.1 GCA_012032965.1 Nitrospira sp. | reverse complement strand
TCAGATGCCGGTCAAAAAAGGCCGCAGTGTACGCGACAAACACATCAAACCAAGGCTGCCACCCCCGTGAACCCGTGCGGCGCACCCGGGATCACCAGCCGCCTCGCCTCGATCACCGGCGTGTCGATGTCCGGGTTTCCGTAACACCCCAGGTCGCCCCAGCCGAGATCATCGGCGAGGATGAACAGAACGTTGGGTTTCTCCGCCGCCACAGAGTTCAGAGCCGAACCCGCGATGCTCGCGAGAGCAAGGAGCACGATGATTCGCCTCATCATGCTTTCAGGGTAACTATTCAGGTAGTTAAGAAACGTTAAACATCGAGCGTATAACTTCCCAATGCTCTACACCGCTAAAGAGTTGCGACCCGTGATCCAAGCCGCCTTCGACCATGGCGGACTCGATGCTGTGTGCGAACTCTTCGTCAAGGTGCTCAACGAGCAGGAAGCGAGGCACCAAGCCGACATCTCCCGGGTCACTGCCCGCATTGCCGAACTCGAAAAGCGGCTTGGCAAAAACAGTTCCAACAGCAGCAAGCCACCCTCCAGCGACGGCCTCAAACGTGGCAACCGCTCGCTGCGTGAGAACAAGAGTGGACGCAAGCCCGGCGGTCAACCAGGGCATCCTGGCCAGCGTTTGGAATCCAGCAAGACTCCCGATGAAGTCATCGACCTGCCTTTGACTCAATGCCCTGAGTGCCAGACCGACCTGAGTGACCAACCCGTCGATAGCGTGGAAGAGCGGCAGGTCTTCGAACTGCCGCCCATCAAGCTGCGTGTCACCGCCTACCGCGCCCAGCGCAAGGTCTGCCCGACTTGCGGTCGCATCCTTTGCGCCGCCTTCCCAGAAGGCGTCACCGCCCCCACGCAATATGGACCCAACATGCAGGCGGTGATGACCTATTTGCAAGCCGGGCAACTCCTGCCCTACCAGCGCAGCGTCACCAAAAAGCGCCGAGAAGATGCAGCCCGCCGTGGATGCAATCGGAGCCAAACTCAGTGGCTCCCCCGTGTTGCACGCTGATGAAACAGGCGTTCGCTGCATGGGCAAAACCCACTGGCTCCATGTGGTGAGCAATGAAGAACTCACGCTCTACAGCCACAGCCCCCGGCGAGGTCTTGAAGGCATCCGCGTGGCTGGAGTGCTCCCCGAATACAGCGGGCAACTCATGCACGACTTTTGGGGAGCCTACGACAAACTGGAGCACTGCGAGCACCTGCGCTGCAATGCCCACCTGCTGAGAGAACTCAAAGCCTGTGCCGAGGACAAGCACCGCTGGGCCACCGAACTCAGCGACATCCTCGTCGAGATGAAACAAGCCAGGGACCAAGCCCTGCGGGACGACAAAGACCGAGTCGCCGGGAAGCGACGGCGAGAACTCGAGGCGCGATACGACGAGTGGATCACCCAGGGATTGGCGAAGCACCCAGTGAAGCCGAAATCCAGTGGGCGCCGAGGACGCGCCAAGCAGAGCCGGGAGCACAACCTGCTCAAGCGCATGGAGAGCAAGAAGGCCGAGATCCTCGGGTTCCTGCATGAGATCAGACTGCCCTTGACAACAACCTCGCCGAGCGAGACCTACGGATGATGAAAGTGCAGCAGAAGATCTCAGGCTGCTTTCGCAGTGAGGCCGGAGCAGCAACCTTTTGCGTGATCCGCAGCTACCTGTCCACCGCCCGCAAACAAGGAGTCAACCTCCTCACCAGCATCCGCAACGCCCTGGCCGGTAGCCCAAACTGCTTCGCCGCAGGTGCTGAATAGTTACGATTATTCTTTTGATTCTGGCGAAGAGGCGTTCGATTCCGCAGACATTCGCATCTCGCCAACGGGACTTCTTTATCACCACGGGCAGGAGATTAGCATCGAAAGGGCATTTGAGATTGTGCGAACTGCCAAGAAGCCAGAAGGAGTTCCTGCCGCCGAACCTCCCATTGTCCGAATCACTCAGCCTCCGCCTTTCCGCTCGTCAGATGAAGACGATGTCGCCAACAACAAGAAGGCGGTGATTTGTTCACCGCTCTCGCGAAGTATGGTGAGTCTTTGAAGATAGAAGTCTATCCGATATGGTAGTCAAACCACGTTCCAAGGCGAACAAAAACGGATGCAGGCAACGGCTCGAAGGCTATCTGTCGTGTCAGCAACGTCTTGCGCTCGCCGTCGCCTGATCCGAGACGTTATACAAAGAAATTGAAGAGCTATGTCACGGACTTGATATTCCCGAATCGCAATAATTTGGCACTGCTCTGAGCTTGCGGCTTGGGTTGCGGGCATTTCGATCAGAGTCGGCGTTTTCCTGGTTGCGGCGCATTTCCGCATCTCTGGTCGAAGTGGAGATTTCGCTTGGCAGCTTCCGGCTTGGGTTGCCGCAGACGGTTGCAGATCATCAGACCATCCACGCGGAGAAGAGAAGACGGATTCTTTGCAGAAGATCCTTGCATCGGGCAGTTAGGGTCATTCGGAATGAAGAGGTATAACAAGGCGGAGATGGCGACGCCGAGGAAGCCGTCTGATGAAATTCGGAGCTTGACCCCGGCGCCGCCATTCCTATAACGTTCGCTAAAGAATTTTATGCCGAGAGAAGATGTTATCGCTGAATTGGCGCTCCGAGAATTGAAGAAGAAGGAAGATCTTCGGACGATCGTTCATCAATCTGGACTTCAGTACTACACACGGTTCAATATTTTCGGGATGCTTTCGACATTAGCTTCAATCGTTTTAGTGGCATGGCTATTTCTTCGGGAAGATGTGCCCACCTGGGGAGTCATGATTTGTGTTGTTGCAGCTATCGGGGCACTCGAATCGGTTCGTCAGCGGGATAGATTCAATGCACTGCTTGAGCTCAACGATATCCAACAAAGACAACAAGCGAACAAGGCGGAGATGGCGACGCCGAACCAGCCTCCTGATTAAATTCGGGCTTCACCCCGCGCGCCATCCTATTCAACGTTACTGCAAATAAATGAAGATGCGAAAGCACGTTCTATACGCTTATGCCGAAGGTTCTGATTTTGACCACGTTTCTAGGTCAATCGTCGATCGTTTCGAGTTGTTGCTCGAGAGACCGCGCCTGGTCTTCTGGTGAAGCTTGGGTTGTGAATCAGC
>JAAUPT010000413.1 GCA_012032965.1 Nitrospira sp. | reverse complement strand
GTATCGCTGACGACGAAAGGGAGATGGGCATCTGAAGGAAGGGGCTCTTTCGTCACTCGCCGAAGAGGTTCATGCACGACTGGGTGAGTGGATCTATGCCGAAGGGCAAGATACGATGGAACAGGTGGTTGGCCGACTGTTGCGTGAACAGAGACGGACAGTCGCTATAGCTGAATCGTGCACTGGGGGGCTCATTGGACAGCGGTTGACGCAAGTACCGGGATCGTCTGAATACCTCGACCGCGCCGCGGTATGCTACAGCAACCGGGCAAAAATTGAGATGCTCGGAGTTTCGGAAAAGCTGTTGGAGGATCACGGTGCGGTCAGCCAAGAAGTGGCTGCAGCGATGGCCAAAGGAATGCGCGAACGCGCAGGCGTGTCGGTAGCCCTGAGTGTGACAGGTATCGCCGGGCCAGGCGGCGCCACAGAGAACAAACCGATTGGTTTAGTCTATATCGGACTTGATGGTGGCGGCGACGACGTCATGACTAAAGAGTGTCGGTTCCACGGTGATCGGTCCGTTATTCGACAGCGTGCGGCTCAGGCAACCCTCGATCTGCTTCGTCGATGGTTGGTCAGCAGAGGAAGACCATGATCCGAACGTTCCTTGCCGTCGAGGTCAGCGACGAGGTCAGAACGGGGATCTTGCAGGTCCAGGAGGATCTCAAACAGCGGCTCGCAGGGCATCTTACCCAAGATATCCGCATGGCGTGGGGGCAGTCGAATTCCTTTCATCTCACGCTCAGGTTTCTTGGGAATACAGACAAACAACTGGTCGACCCAATGCGTGAGGCCATGGCGATTGTCAGACGGTCCCACCAGACCATTCAGATTCCGCTCGATCGGCTTCAGGCGTTCCCGAATCTTCAGAAACCGCGGGTGCTCTGGGTGGGGCCCTCCGAACAGTGGCGTAAGAGTGATGCTGCGCGCCAGCTTACGGCATTGCATCGGGAGATCGAAGCCTGTTGCCACTCATTAGGATTTCCACCAGACGATAAGCCCTTCAGCCCTCACCTGACACTGGCGAGGATCAAATCAGGTGAACGACAGGTGGGGCAGTGGTTGGCTCAAAGCGGCGTCTGTGACGGGCCGCTCTCTCTAGGGGAGGTCCGGATTGGGCCGCTTGTGCTCGTGAAAAGCCATCTGCGTCCGACCGGACCGGTCTATACGAAGCTGTGGGAAGTGGAGTAGTGCGGGCATGGGTAGTCTCACATCAGGGTTCAAGGAGCGGGATCAGCGCTGTGTGGCCTTGCTTCTTGGCCAGATCCACTGGCCGTTCTCCGGTTGACATCCTCGCGTTCTTATCCCCTCTGGAATTCAGCAACAAGGTGATGATTGCTTGATCACCGCGATAGGCGGCAACATGCAACAGCGTCACTCCGCCAATGGAAGGTTGGGCATTCACATCCACGCCTTGGTGGAGGAGGAGGGCCACGATCTCCTTGTGCCCTTGTTGCACGGCACTGAAGAGGGGCGTGATGCCGTCCTGACTCATGGGATTGCTAACGGCTCCTTTTCCCAAGAGCATGACCACGGTATCTCGGTGGCCGTTCTTCGCGGCCATGTGGAGCGGTGTCAGGCCGCGTTCGTTCGCGGCTTCCACATGCACACCCTGTGCAAGAAACGTTTCCACTCGAAGGACATTCCCCTCCGCTGCCGCCATTCGGAGTTTCTCTTCGGGAGTAGTCGAACAACTGCTCACGGGAATGAGAGCGAGCGTACAGATAACAAGGCTCAGACGTGGCCAGACCTGCGTCATTCCAATCCTCCTAGTTCTGCTGGCATGATTGTTTGGGTTACCAATCGGGTGAGTTCCGGAGTACTGCCTTCACCGTTCCATTACACTGCATCGCAGTAGTAGATCAATGGTCTGAAGGGAACGATCTGGTTGGACTTCGTTGGGACGGATCAGTGTCTACATCGCCAATGTCGGATAGTCGCTGTAGCCGTCAGGTCCGCCGCCATAGAGTCGATCGAAATCCACCTCATTGAGTAGGGCCTGTTTCGCGAATCGTTCAACTAGGTCTGGGTTGGCGATGTAGGGACGCCCGTAGACGATCGCATCGGCCGCTCCACGCGCGACCGTCGATTCGCCACTCTCACGCGTGTAGCTCCCATTACTCATCACCACACCCTGGAAATGTTTGCGGGCGAGCTGCAAGATTTCCCGTTCCTCTTGCAGTGCGTGGTTCTCGTGTCGGACTTCCAGAAACGCGATCGCCCGTCGGTTCAATTCCTGTGCGACATGCGTCACCAGAGCTTCGGGTTGGCTGTCGACCATGTCATTGAAGGGGACCAGCGGAGAGATGCGCACCGCAACACGTCCGGCACCCCAGACGCCGATGGCAGCGTCCGTGACCTCCAGCAGAAATCGAGCACGGTTGGGCACAGAGCCTCCATAGGCGTCCGTCCGTACATTCACACCGTCACGCAGAAAGTTGTCGATGAGATAGCCGTGAGCGCCGTGGATTTGCACTCCGTCAAAGTCTGCCTGTTTGGCGTTCCGGGCTGCGAGCCGGAACATCTCGACATACCGCGCAATTTCCTCGGTGCGGAGCGCGCGGGGGACTTCGTACGGTTTGGCGCCCTGCGGAGTATCGGTCGTTTCGTTACGGATCGGCTTGGCGCTGCTGGAGACCGGCTGCTCCCCATCGTTCAGCAATGAGTGAGCGGCACGGCCAGGATACCAGATCTGCATGAAGATCCGGCCACCCCTGGCATGCACCGCGTCCGTGACGCGTTTCCAACCGGCGACATGCGCGGGGCTGTAAATGCCGCCTTCGCCCATAAAAGCACAAGCGTGGGCATCAACCATTGTGCATTCCGTCATGATAAGTCCGCTTGAGGCGCGTTGGGAGTAGTAGTCCACCATCATATCGTTGGGAATGTGTGTCGATCCGGCCCGCACACGGGTCAACGGGGCCATGACGATGCGGTTCGGTAAGAAGATGTCTCCAACTTGAAGCGGGGTAAACAACGTGGGCATTAGACATTCCTTTGAATCTAAAGATGAAATCGTGGTGAGAGAACGTATACGTGAGAGAATTATTCGAGACAACTAACGGTAGGCGAACACGTCCATCTGAATCGACTTGATCG
>JAAUPT010000412.1 GCA_012032965.1 Nitrospira sp. | reverse complement strand
TGGTGATCGCCGCAATGACGACTGTCCGTGAGTCAGCGACTGTGAGTTTCCGTGGTCGCGGAACGAACCGGTGCGCGCCAGCCCGGCGGTATCGAGGCCGAAACCGCGTTGGTTGACCGGAGCCGACAGCGCGGAAACGAATTCGTCTTTCATGCGGGTCAATGGCACACGATCTTGCGGTCTTTTCGGACCGGCCAAGCACGGGACCACGGAGCTCATGTCGAGCGACAGGCGTTTTGGTGTCAGAGTTCGTGAAGGAAATGGTGCAGCAGATCTTCACCGGAGTGGGTGGAGCGGGCGACGATCATGACGGGCTCGACCATGATTCGCTGCTACCGCACAACATTGAGACGCAAGTGGAGTTCGAGATCATGGTTCGTCACGAGCGCACCGGCGGTGGTGAACTGAAGTTGGTCATCCCGTTCTTGGAAGCCGGCAAAGACCGCCAAAGGACTCAAGGTCAGGAGAACCGCGTGCGGTTCTCGGTGCCGGTACTGATGCGCCCCACCTTATCCGGACCAGCGAATTCAGACTGAGACTCTGGGGGTCTAGAGGCTGGTGCTGTCCGATCTTGGTGGATGCAGGGGCTGGCGAGACCCGAAGTTTGCGTAACGCATCCTTTCTATGTTACAAATGACACTTCACATGTAGGCTATTGCTGCGAAACGACTTATTGAACCATCACCCATCCCCGGAAGACCTCCAAGAGTTTGCTCTGAACCGGTACAACTTCTCACATCTTCAGCATGCGGAAACCCTCGCCCACGTCGGCATGTGCGAGAAGTGCAATTTAATCGTCGAGGAAGAGCGGACTTTGAACCACAAGCCAGGAGAGCTTGCGCCCACCGAGTTGGCCCCCCACCCGAGCCTCGACCGACTTGAGTGGGTCAGCTTTGAGAAGCGCGACCCTAGCAACGAAGAGCAGAACTACGTATTGGAACACGTACAGAGCTGTCAGACGTGCAGTGCTGAAGTAAAAGCGTCAGTGCTCGCGTGGATCCTAGCGGCACCGTAGGAACTGAGCCGATATTTCCCCCGTGGACGGACGAGGCGACATTCAAGCGCCGGACAGAAGACCGCAGGCGGTCACAGGCAATTTACCCGCCTATGCGCTGCTCGTGGGAATGAAGTGCATATGGAAGCGCTTGTGGCGCTTGAGCCACGACTTGACCTTCGGGTGCTTGTGAGTGGCGTAGTTATCGACGATCAAGTGAAGATCAAGGTCCTGTGGCGTCTCTGCATCGATCTTCTTGAGGAACTTGATCCACTCCTGATGTCTGTGGCGAGGCATGCAGGTTGCGATCACGTTGCCGCGTGACATCTCGATCGCTGCGAACAGCGTTGTCGTCCCGTTGCGCTTGTAGTCATGGGTGATCGTGCCACAGCGACCACGTTTGAGTGGCAGGCCCGGCTGCGTCCGATCGAGCGCCTGTACCTGGCTCTTCTCGTCTGCGCTGATCACGAGCGCTTTCTCGGGAGGGTTGAGATAGAGACCCACCACATCGATGAGCTTCTCTTCGAACCGAGGATCACGGCTGAGCTTGAACGTCCGAATCAAGGAATCAAGTGCGGCTTCAGGCCATTGGCCCTCCACACTCGGTGGACCATGGACTGACTCACGCCCAGGTGTTCAGCAAGAGTCCGCGTGCTCCAGTGCGTGGCGTTCTTTGGGATCTCCTGGGTCGTCTTCCGAATGATCTCGCTCTCGATGCCCTCCCGCGCCTTCCTGGGGCGGCCACCCCGTGGCAGATCCTTGCTGATTCCCTCAAGCCGTGATTCCGCGAACCGAGACCTCCAGCGACCCACCGTGTGCTGCTTGACCGAAAGCTCTTCCGCGATCTCCTTGTTGGACCAATCATCGGCGGCAAGCAGGACGATCGCTGCTCGGTCGCGCTGTCTCACAGGTAATGTTCGTCCCCGCTTCCACTGCTCCAGCGTCTGCTGTTCCTTCTGACTCAGCTTGATCTCAGGCGCAACTCGCATTGGCAAACCCTCCGCACAGCACGATACCCGTCCGTTGCGTCTCGGGGTAGCCATAATGCCTAGAACTTTTGCGGCACACCACTAGAGCGTGCATGGATTTGTGTAGTTGCGGCGTTCCGTGATAGTGTTGAAAGCGCATTCGTCCACTGCCGACTGCAACCGACTATCTACACCCGCCTTTGCGTATGAACCCACAGCCACCCCGCGACAGCAGTCCCAACCACGGCCCCACTCCCGAGCCAGCAGACTGGTTTCCAGCGTCGCTTCCAGAACTGGAGGACGCGTTCGAGCGCCAGGTCATTCGGCGTGAAGACGACACCGTAACGAAGCTCATGCTCTCCCTCGACCACGCCTTTGGCGTGGTGCTCAGGGAGAAGATTCAGTTTGTACGCATGGTGAGCGCAGCGGGTGCACGCACACCGCTTGCGGCTCTCGACGACACACTCGTCCAGAGTTACTTGAACACCATGCAGCATACTTGGACCGGCGACGCTGGTTACGAGGCCGCCAAGCAACTTGTGCCTAGAGTCCGTATGGCACTGACTGCGATTACACCCGCCTACGTCCAAGAATATGACGCCCGGGAGGTCGGCCTCACCGCGAAACGCGACGACAAGACGGGTTGGGCATGCCTCCTTGCCCACATCGTGGACAATGGATCTTCTCAAGAACCGGGGCGCACGTAACGCCCTCGAAGTCAAGATGCTAAAGCGTCTTCGCGAACGCCTGGACGCAGGCGCTGAGTGACACCCGTCCGGTCCACCTGACGCCCCATCGAAAGCTGCTCGCTCACCCCTACTCCGAGTGGAACGATTGCTTGGTTGTAAGTGTCGCACCCGCGGCCTCTTCCAACACGTACTCGAATACTTCCCCCATTCCCTCGCCGGGATTCGAGGTGACCGAGGGGGAACAACAACGGAAAGGAGCTTGTGCGTGAAGCACTCTCAGCACCACGCAGACGTGTTCTTCGGCAACCGTGAACTCGTTGACACGCTTCGAAGAACGGTCCCGCGACGCTTGTTACCGAGGACATCGGACCCGGACGACATCGTCAACACGCTCTACCTCAAGGAGAGGGAACGTACGCCCCGGCGATGTGTCGCTACGCGCTGACAGAGTCGC
>JAAUPT010000411.1 GCA_012032965.1 Nitrospira sp. | reverse complement strand
TGACGAAGAATGTTTTCATGTCTGATAGGTTGGAGGGAGAGGACACCACCAACTCCACGATTTTCCCAACACCCAACGTGTCGATCGTGGCGCGGTGGTTGGCAGCATGGCAGCGAGAATAGGCGATCGGACCAGGACATACGCGCGACACCTGAGTTTGGGATCAGGTTTGGCTTTCGCCGTTGCACGGAAGATGGGTGTCAGGAATCAGATACTCAGCTGAATGACCTAGGGGGATTGTGCAAACCATGTTTTTGCTTTTTGCGTGTCCTGTTTCTTGGTAACGTGCGTAGGACGACAGACAGGGGATCCGTCCCTTGCGATCACCGGCGGTCTGATCCATCAGGAAGGAGATTTCTATGAAGCAGTCAGAATCAACACCGAATGCACCCGGCTTACCTTCGGCAAACCTGTCGCAGTCCCCTCAGTCGGCGGTACAGTTTGATGTCTCTAATCTTCAGAGTTCCTATGCGAACGTCTGTAATGTGTCTTCAACCCGCGAAGAAGTGGTGTTGGCTTTCGGTGTGAATACTGGGTGGGAGCGGGGACAGACGAATATCCAAGTCCAACTGACGAACCGCATTGTGTTGAATCCCTATGCGGCAAAGCGATTGGCGATCGTGCTCGCTCGCGTGGTGACCGAGTATGAGTCACGATTCGGAACGTTGCATGACGACGTGAAACCACACACTAACGCAGCGTGAACACAGATATGCGTACGTCTTTACGAGGCGCGGCCTCGCCCTGTTTCGACAGCCTCGATTACGATTCAACCGATTTCCGTCCGAGGCAAAGATCGGACAATCTTTATGAGAGTGTTTTCTGAGGGTTGTCTTCGGGCGCTACACATGCTACCGTACGATGCTTCCAGGAACCTACCGCTTTTCAAGCGGAACACCCATTTCATCGTCCCTAAGCTCTTGGAGATACACACTTGTGTCTTTTTAGATACAGCAATAATTCTGATAGGGTGTCATATTTAGTAACTTTAACAATGTGTTACGAGATATAACATTTGGTATAAGCATTGCTTTAGTCGATCACAAGCTGATCATCACGAGGGAGGATCTGTGCGCAATCAACAAACCTTAGCATCGACAATCACATGTTCTGGTGTTGGACTTCACTCAGGACAATCCGCGAGCATTACCCTACGACCGGCTCCACCTGACACGGGAGTGGTTTTTGTCAACCGCCAGGGAGACGTCGATGCGCATCTCCCCGTCTCCATCGAACATCGGATTCCCACTGAACTCTGCACCGCCATCAGCGGCAGCGGATTTCAGGTTCAAACCATTGAGCATTTGCTGGCGGCGCTGGCAGGGCTTCATGTCGACAATGTGTTTATCGATGTGACGGCAAGTGAGGTTCCGGTCATGGATGGGAGCGCTGCACCGTTTGTCCGATTGATTCAAGCCGCAGGAATCGTCCCGCAAAATCGGAAGCAGCCTTTTCTTAAAATTATGGCACCCATCGAAGTGACCGAGGGATCAAAACAGGTGCGGATTGAACCGTCTCCTACCCCACGTGTCACCTATTCGATTCACTATGAGCACCCTCTTATCAAGACCCAGACGTACGAGCATGATTGCTCTGTCAGCGCGTTTGAAAGCGAAATTGCCGAAGCAAGAACCTTCGGATTTTTGCAGGAAGTTCAGGCGTTGTGGGCTCGAGGACTTGGGAAGGGTGGTACCTTAGACAATACGGTCGTGCTATCGGGTGACGGCATCGTGAATGACTCCGGCCTCCGATTCGACAATGAGTTTGTCCGTCATAAAATTCTCGATCTGATCGGTGACCTCTCTCTCCTTGGGATGTCCTTTATTGGTCATATTATCGCAAACCGTTCTGGACACGCCCTCCACACGCGGCTGGTCCAACAGATCCTCAAGCAGCCCGAGAAATGGGTGCTGCTGAACGCAGAGCCAATGGTCGAAGGGCGCGGGCGACCTCTCATAGGTCACGCATCCACGCGGCTGTTGCACTTCAGGCCGCGTCCTAATTCCAAGGCCCTACTCACTGACTTCTGGATTGGATTCTTTCCTGAGTGGGGAGAGTCTTATCTGTGTCTTTCAGCAAAACGGATGATGGTGCGCCGGAGACAAGCGGACTTACCTCCGACGCATCACATCAATAGCGGGGATTACTTCTTCTTCTTCTTTGCTGCCTTCTTAGTTGCCAAGAGTCTCACCCCCCTTCGCAGTTGCAAGTTAGAACCAACCCTACACAGCTTTTATCAGCATGTCGTCGACAGCCTCAAACGTGTTGGGACCGACCTTTTTGAACCGCTTGTCACGCTTGAGCGACGTCGCAATAGATGTCAGCGGCGTCTTCCCTTTGATCATCAACCCGCCTTCGATTAACCGTTGGACGAGCTCCTTCGCGTGCATCGCCCGATTGGATTCCCGGAGTATTTCATAGGCGGCTTGAGGGACACTTTTCCCAACGTACTTACTCCGCCCCAGAAGAATTTCTCGGGATTGATCGGTGACATCCATCACCTGTGAAGACCGAATCCCCTTGGAATCATCAGCTGGAATGATTTGATTGGATAGGCTGGCGAGCTTGGCCTTGTCGGCCTCGACGCGGTAGAGGGTTTCCGCAAGCTCAAGGTATTTCTTGATGGTGGCGATTTCGTCGTCCAATCGACGACGCTTTTTCTCTAAGTCCTGAAACCGGCTCTTGTACGCGCTGATGCGCTGTTCCAAACCAACGAGAATGTCCGTTAATTCTTCCAAGATCGTTTCACTCACTCAATGTTCAAAGCATGCTTGCTTTATAGCATTGCTTGTAATACTTGTCAAGACTCTATATTCAAATAATACATTGTCTATTAGGTTGGTTGTTCTGCAAGCAAGTAATCCTTGCACTCTAGATGATGATAAGGCTTGTTATGGCAAGATTAGCACAATTCTTGAAGGCTGCAAGTCAGGTCGTGCTACAATCGCCTGTGCCAATTCCCGAAGAATCACTCTCCACGGACAGGCTTTTAGAAACTGCGATCACTGCGAGCCGGGCGGCTGGAGCGCTTCTTCTCAAATATACAGCGAATGGCTTCCATGTCGAGTACAAGAACCCGATCAATCTAGTGACAGACGCAGACCGCGCCGC
>JAAUPT010000038.1 GCA_012032965.1 Nitrospira sp. | reverse complement strand
ACAGGAAGTCAACAAGAGTGTCGCCGCTCTGAGCACCGCGACGGACGAACTCGCTCGGACCAGCAAGACCGTTGGAACGGTCGTCAATGAAGCCAAGGCCCGAGCTGCAACAGTTCTCGCGACAGACCCTGCCCGAGGCCGGATTGCTGGTCACCGAGCTCAGACAGCTCACGAGTTCATTGACCCGTGTGGCACGGGAATTGGAGCGAGAACCCAGCTCGTTGGTGTTTAGGACGAAAGACGCCACCACGTGGCCCAGGGGAA
This sequence comes from Nitrospira sp., assembly GCA_012032965.1. Classification (GTDB taxonomy): domain Bacteria; phylum Nitrospirota; class Nitrospiria; order Nitrospirales; family Nitrospiraceae; genus Nitrospira_D. The sequence continues at coordinate 9,127 of JAAUPT010000038.1, read as the reverse complement.
TAAGGTTCGGGCATATCAGAATATGAAGAAGTATCGGCTCATCCATGTCATGTGCGCTGTGTTGGTTGTGACGGGAAGCGGTTGTCTGTCGCTCCGAACGGATTCCCCGGAAATCCGTACCTATCACTTGAGTCTTGATGGTTTATCTAGCCACATCCTTCCTAAGCAAATAGATGGTCCGGTATTGCTTGTGAGTCCACCTCAAGCGGAGCCGGGATTTGAGACGCAGCGCATGGTGTATGTCAAACGTCCGTACGAACTCGAATATTTTTCCGTGAATCAATGGGCTGAGAGTCCGGTGCGCATGCTCACCCCGTTGATGGTCCAGGTGCTCAATCAGAGTGGGGCATGGCGGACCGTGATTCCCTTACCGAGTTCAGTCAGTGGGGACTATCGTCTTGACACGTACGGAGTTCTCTTGCAGCAAGACTTTCTCCAACAGCCCAGTCGCGTCAGGATCACGGCTCGACTGCAGCTTGTGGACTTGAAGGAATCGACGATTATAGGCACGCGGACTTTCGAGACGGTGGAGAATGCTCCGAGCGAGAATGCCTACGGGGGGGTGCTGGCCGCCAATCGAGCGGTCTCCAGCCTGCTCGATCAGATCGTTTCATGGCTTCAGCAATGCATGCAGCACTCGCCGGAGTGTGATCGCTCATAGAGTGCTTGCTCGACCTGGTGGAAAGAGAAAGCCGTGAAGTGCCCCAGCCTCTATGTCCTGTGCGTGTTGACGACCGTTTATTGTCTCGTGACGTCCACACCCAGCCTCGCCGCGAATGAGCGAAATCCGGCGCGAGGCAAGAAGCTCTATGAGAAATATTGCCTGGCCTGTCACGGTCCGCAAGGTCGAGGGGATGGAGCTGTGCAGGTTGCCCCGCCTGTGGCGGACCTGACATCGAGCGACGTGCTCCTGAAGTCGGACTCTCGCCTCTTGAAGAGCATCCATGAGGGACGACCGAATACCGCCATGGATGCATGGAAATCAAAACTCTCAGACGAAGCCATCCGCGATGTGCTGGCCTATGTTCTGACCTTCCCACGCTGATAAAGGCCGATGAGGCAGAGTGAAAACATCCTGGAAAACGGGGATCAGTTTTGGATTGACGTCGGGCGTCATTACCACGCTTGGTCTGATGGTGGGTCTGCATGCCGGAACGCATTCGCGCGCGATCGTAATCGGTGGGATTCTGACCATCGCCATTGCTGATGCCATGTCCGATGCCCTCGGCATCCACATCTCCGAAGAGTCGAAGAACAGCGGCCCTGCCAGGCAGATCTGGGAGGCAACACTGGCGACGTTCGTGACCAAGTTTTTGATTGCAGCGACCTTCATCGTGCCGGTTGCAGTCCATCCGCTCGATCAGGCGATTGTCATCAGTGTGGCCTGGGGCCTATTCTTGCTGACGGTCCTTAGCTTTTTCGTCGCACGGGCCCAAGCTATTCAGCCGTGGAAGGTCATTGGCGAACATCTTTTCATCGCACTGTGTGTGGTGGCGATCACGCACGCGGTCGGCGATTGGCTGAAAGGGCTTATCGAAGCGGAATGAGGGAACGGTCCCGTCGAGCGACGGCACCTATAACACGATGACGAAGCGACGAGCATGGAGCGTGGCCATCACATCGTGTCGTGATGCATCTCAATTCCGATGGCGAAAAGGTGCAACGAGGCGCGCTGACGATGGTCCGACTCATGGAGCACAAGAATATGGGTGGGTCTATATTAAACCATAGCAATGAGCTGTGCGCGGATACCCGAAACTTAGGAGGGCAAGTGGAACAGAAGAGCAAAGTGTATATGTATCACACCACGGTGAAATGGACGGAACAGCGCAAGGGCGTCATGTCATGTGCAGGAAAGCCGGATGTCCAGGTGGCCACGCCTCCTGAGTTCAAGGGGCACGACGGTATGTGGTCTCCCGAAGATCTCTTCGTAGCGTCCGTGAACATCTGCTTGATGACGACGTTTCTGGCTGTGGCGGAGCGAGCTGGACTTGCCTTCTCCAGCTATGCAAGCACGGCGGAAGGTCGGTTGGAGCTAGTAGAGGGACAATTTCAATTCACCACCATTACGATCAGGCCTTCGATCACATTGAAGTCCGGGGAAGATGTGGCTCAGGCCAAGGAGCTGATTGAAAAGGCTGAACGAAATTGCCTGATATCCAATTCGATGAAAGCCACAGTCACGCTCGAGCCGGTCATTCGCTAGCCTTGTAGAAAAGTACCCTTTACTGTGAGTCTAAGCCGCACTGCCTCACTTCGTCCAAGTTTTTGGCAGCCACTGCTGCTTCCCACTCTGGGTCGCAAGAGAGAAGCCGAACTCTCAATGGATCTAGGAGCCGGGAATTGATCCGGACTCGGACGTCTTTCTTAACTCCATCCGTCTCAAGTATGATCTCACATCCAGTCAATCCCCTGAGACCGATACCTTGCGCCTTCAGCACCGCCTCTTTCGCAACCCAGTAGCGGAAGAAGATGGCTGCGCGTTGCTCCGGAGCTGATTGCATGATCGTCGTGTGTTCTGATTGAGTAAAAAACCGCCTGGATAAATTTTCAACCGGGACATCTGAACGAACGCGTTCAACATCGATTCCGACCTCTTGTACTCGTGAGACCGCCACAAGCGCGCGGCCTTGCGCATGAGACAAATTGAACGTGATCGCAGATCGATCGCGTAATTCTCTTGCCAACAAGGGCTTGCCCGTTTCACTACGGTCAAATTCTACCAATTCCGGGCTGACACCAAGATATCGACTGAGCACTGCTCTGAGGACTCCGTGAGCCAACACGTAGTGTCGCCGAAGATCCTCCCGAACAAGGCGAGCTGCTCGGTCCAGCTCCTGTGCATCCAGCCATTGTTTACCTTGCGCCATAGACTGTGATGATCCGTCGAGCTTGATACCCCAGAGATGAATGGTGTTCGGCTCAAGGTAGATATGATCCTGCCGTATTGTGCTAGTAAGGTGGTCAACCGGGCGAAAGGAAATCAGCACATGGCTACCCAGAATACCGACATCACCGTTCCTATTCCGCAAATGACGGTGGTGAAAATCACGCAGCCCTATTATTCGGTCGAACGGGTGTATCGTGAGAATGATCGGCTATATAGCGACGAATATATGAAGATACTTCTTCGACATATGGTGAAACAAGCAAGTCTGCCGTTCGAAGGGCAGCAATATCTATGGCGTGGCAGCCTTGACCGGCCAGCTCTTTCCAAGCATATCTGGTATCGTGCGCATCAATTCGTTGTGATGCCACGATGTTGAGGATGTGTCCTGGATAGAGACACATCGTATAGCGTGCGGCCGCATAGAACATCGCCCGTCGGACGCGTTTGATGTGCTGCTGTCTCAGCTCGCTGCCAGTAGGCGCTTGGAGAATAGTCATGAAGGATCTGCGTTTTCGCTGTATGACCGACAACCGATCCCTCAGGGATAGGCGTTGGAGTTCGCCGATGGTGTGCAAGGTCTTCGAGAAGATTCCGAACGGCAAAGCCAATCTATTTGGGCGAGCGATATCATAGTGCTGGTGATACGAACTCGGATGCCAGCTATTGATGATACCGAGGATGACGGCTGTGTTCTGCTCGACCAGTTGTTGCGCCATCTCATAGGCAACCAGCCCACCGGTACATGCACCAACGATGACGTAGGGTCCTTCTGGGAAGCGTGTGCGGATCTCAATGATGTACTGCTTTGCCATTTCCGGCACCGAGTCGAATGGGGCCGCGTTCCCATCCAATCCTCTCGCCTGCAGGCCGTACACCGGGGAAGCCTGCCCTAGCAGCCTTGCCAACTGAGCAAGCCACAACACATTGCCCATAACTCCTGGAACCAAAAAAATAGGGATGGCCGACCCATTTGGTTGCATGGCTACCAATGATTGGCATGGGGGTGTCCATTCCTCCTGCCTTAGTACCGAGGTGAGACTGGCAATAGTCGGTGCCTGAAACAGTGTGGAAAGCGGGAGATGCCGGCCGTACACCTGCTCAATGAGATAGAACAGCTGAGCTGCTTTGAGCGAGTGGCCGCCGAGATCGAAAAAGTTGTCGTGAATCCCGACCTGGTCGATCCCAAACACCTGTTGCCACAAAATCGCCATTTGAATGTCCATGCGATCGCGCGGTGCAACATAAATCGCATCGCTCGTGAGCGTGGAAGCTGGAGCTGGTAAGGCGTTCCGGTCGACCTTATGATTGGCCGTCAATGGCATGGCATCCAGAAAAACGAAGAGTGAAGGAATCATATACTCGGGAATCTCTGACCTCAGAAACGAGCGAAGCTCCGGTTGGTTTGGCGCAGGACCTTCCTGGCAGACCATATATGCCACTAGCTGTTTGACACCGTGTTGATCTTCTCGTGCCATGACCACTGCCTGACGAACAGCTTGATGACGGCTCAGGGCGGTCTCGATCTCACCCAACTCAATCCGGTACCCTCTTATCTTGACTTGATGATCCAATCGACCGAGATGCACAATGCGTCCATCCGGGCGATACCGCGCCAAGTCTCCTGTTCGATACAGTCTCGCGAGAGGCTCTGTAGAAAACGGATGAGGAATGAACCGCTCTGTCGTTAACTCAGGTCGCCCTTGATAGCCTCGGGCCAATCCATGGCCCCCGATATAGAGTTCACCGGCAACACCAACCGGAACTGGCTGGAGAAATTGATCCATGATGTACACTTCTGTATTGGCAATAGGCCTGCCAATGGTGATTTCCTGATCATTCCGCTTGATTCTCTCGATCGTAGACCAAATCGTGGTTTCGGTCGGGCCATACATATTCCATAGAGTTTCACTCCGATCTAACAGTGTCGTCGCAAGATCAGAGGGAAGTGGCTCACCTCCGCAGAGTATCGTCAGTCTGTTACTGCCCTGCCACCCTGCCTCAACCAACATTCTCCATGTGGCGGGGGTCGCTTGCATGATTGTCGGCTGTACGGTTTCGCAGAGGTCGCGTAGTTGTCGTCCGTCCATTGCAACAGCGCGAGAGGCGATTTCGACGCGAGCCCCGACCAGTAGTGGCACATACAGTTCTAACCCGGCAATATCAAAAGACAAGGTTGTGACGGAGAGCATGACATCTTGAGCGGAACATCCTGGTTCTTGTCGTATCGAACATAAGAAGTTCACCAGTGCTCTGTGCGGAATTTCCACCCCCTTCGGCTGTCCTGTCGACCCCGATGTATACAGGATGTACGCCAAATCCTGAGGCGTGGCGGTAGGTGGAAGATTGTAGTCGGATTCCTGTGCGATCCGCTCCTGCTCTCGTTCGAGACACAGTGTGCGGCAGACTTGGGCATCAAACCGATCGGAGAGCGAGGCGGATGTGAGCACGGCGATGAGTGAGGCATTCTCCGACATGAACCGAAGTCGATCCCGTGGATAATCAGGGTCAAGCGGCACATAGGCCGCACCGGTTTTAAGTACGGCCAACAATGCAATGACCATCTCCACGGATCGTTCAAGACCAATCCCCACCGCTGTCCCTGGACGAGCGCCCTGTGTTTGGAGATAGCGTGCTAGCTGATTCGCCTGGGCATTGAGCTGACTGTACCGAAGGGTCTTCCGTCCCATAGACAACGCCACCGAGTCAGGCATCTGATCGACCTGCGCTTCAAATAGCTGATGAAAACATTCAGACTGTGGATACTCTCTTTGCGTGCGGTTCCAATCCTGTAACATCTGTCGGCGCTCAAATGCTGTCAGTGTCGGAAGCTCGGACAGCTTGCTTTGAGGATGAGTCAAGGCGCTCTGGAGCAGGGTCTTGTACTGTTGCAACATTCGTTCAGCCGTTTGTGCCTCAAAAAGGTCGGTATTGAAAGACAGATATGCCTTTCGGGAGATTTCGGTTTCAATCGTTAAACTGAGGTCGAATTGTGCGGCTTGTGTTTCCGTCTCGAACGGTACCCAGCTCAACCCTTGGACGTTGATCTCTCCGATAGGAGCATTCGGTACATTGAAGAGGACCTGCACCAGTGGGGCAGAACTATGGTCTCGAGAGGAATGCATCGTCTCAACCAAATTATCGAACGGGAAGTCCTGGTTGGCATAGGCCTCTAATGCCGTTTCACGCACCCGTGCCATTACCTCGGTGAACCTGGGATTGCCTGAGAGATCGGTACGCAAGACCAGCGTATTGACAAACGAGCCGATGATCGACTCCACTGCGTATTGAGTCCGGTTGGCGATAGGAGATCCCACAGCGATATCGGTTTGGCCGGAATAGCGATGCAAGAGAATCTGGAAACAGGCCAACAGGGTCATAAATACCGTCGCATTGTGTTCTGCACTGAACTGCTTCATGCGCTCGATCAACGACGCGGGCAACTCCAGCATGCGATGTGAGCCGTTGAATGTTTGCATCACGGGCCGTGGAAAATCAGTCGGTAAGGAAAGCTTGGAAAGCCTGGCCAGCTTCTTCTGCCAATAATCCGATTGGGTGCGGAGCCAGTCGTCGGTGAGACAACGCCGCTGCCACACCGCATAGTCGGCATACTGAAGAGGGATTGGCTTCGCTGAAGGGACTTCCTCTCGGCAAAACGCGTTGTAGAAGAAGGCAAACTCATGGCCGATGATTCCGAACGACCACTGGTCTCCGATGATATGATGCATCGTGAGCACTAGTACGTGGTCCTCTGGTTCGATCGCAATCAAGAGGAATCGTGCCAGAGGGCCTTTCTCGAGATCGAACGGTTGGTTTGCTTCCTGGGCGACAAGCCGAGCTACCTGTAGTCGTCGCTCTTCGTGTGGGAGTTGCTGAAGATCTGCTTCGAGCCAATGAGGAGGGCGAAACGGGTGGATGAGTTGGACCGGTCCCTCACCCGTCATCATGAAGGTCGTTCTAAATGCTTCATGGCGGCTACAGATGGCATCGATTGTACTTCGAAGAGCCGCTTTGTTGAGTCGTCCCATCTGTCGAGACGCAAACGGCATGTTATACGCCGTGCTCTGAGGAGCCAGCTGATGCATCAACCACATGCGTTGCTGAGAATAGGAAAGGGGGAGTGGTTGATCTCTGGGGACTGGAACGATCGGAGGCATCATGGATGCCTTTTCTTCCCCCTGGCGCAATCGCGTCACTTCTTCTGCCAAGGCCGCAATCGTTGGTCGCTCAAAAAGCGCCGGAAGCGAGATATCAACCTCAAAGAGTTCACGTATTCGTGAGACGAGCTGCGTTGCCAACAAGGAGTGGCCTCCCTGCTCGAAGAAATGATCGTGGATGCCGGCCTCAGGTACTTGAAGCACGGATTTCCACAACTCAGCCAGGGCTTCTTCAACCTGATTTCTGGGACTAATCCTGGCTGTCGTGCGACCGGTTATGTGTTCCGGAGCAGGAAGAGCCTGTCGATTCACTTTTCCAGCGGGACTGAGCGGCATCGTGTCCAGCCACAGAATGATAGATGGGACCATGTAGTGCGGCAATCGAGCGGCGAGATGATCGCGAATTGGTTCGAGCCTGTCTCTGAGCGACGGTTCGCCAGTGACATACCCCACCAACTGGTACTGATCCGGTTTATCGCCCCGAAGCAGCACTGCCACGTGATGCACGCCCGGGAAGTTGCTCAACACATACTCGATTTCTCCTAGTTCGATCCGGTATCCGCGCAGTTTGACCTGCTGGTCCACGCGTCCAAGAAACTCAAGATTGCCGTCGGCGCGATAACGAGCCAGGTCTCCTGTCCGATACAGCCTGGTGCCGGCCATGTAGGGATTCTCAAGAAACCGCTCTTGGGTCAACGCCGGCTGGTTGACATAGCTGTGAGCAAGACACTCTCCCGCGACGTAGAGTTCACCCGGTATGCCGATAGGCATCGGTTGCAGATTTGCATCCAGCACATAGAGCTGCATATGGTTGATGGGCTTGCCGATCGGGACTCGTGCCCCTGCTTCCTCGCGAGTTGTTTGATACACGCTACACCAGACAGTGGCTTCCGTCGGTCCATACTCGTTGTACAGCGTGGCATGAGGCAGAAGCTGGTAATGTCGCCGCACGAGTTCAAGAGGTAGACTCTCACCAGCAGTGATGGTGACTCGGAGCGATTCTAACTGAGTGCCCATCGCCTCGCCAAGCACGGCATGGTACAAAGAAGGCACACACACGACATGCGAGATGCGATGCTGCTGGATGAGCGCAGCAAGTTCCGTTGGATCGCGATGGGCAACCTCCGCTGGGATGACCAGTTCCCCACCTTGCAGCAACGTCCAAAATATGCCCGTCACAGACCCATCAAAGGCCAGCGAGAAGGTCAGTAAGAATTTGGATACGGGGTCGGTATAGTACTCAAGTCTGGCATGAAGAGAGGTCACCAGACTGCGGTGTGTCACAGCCACACCTTTGGGCCGTCCTGTCGAGCCTGACGTATAGATGATATAGGCGAGCTGATCAGGAGAAATGGAGATTGCGAGGTTTTCCTCATCTCCATTTGTTGGTGGACGATAGAGTGTCTCTATCTCGCATATCTGACCTGCGTAGCCCTGTAAATGGCTACGCAGTCGCTCTCGTGTCACCACGATGGATGCCTTCGCGTCGTCGAGTATGAGCTGGAGACGATGAGTGGGAAAGGAAGGATCGAGAGGGACATAACCTCCCCCTGCTTTGAGAATGCCTAAGAGGCCTACGAGAGCATCCACAGAGCGCTCGATACAGAGACCCACAGGGTGGTCTGCATCAACCCCTAACTTCTTGAGGGCGCGTGCGACTCGATTCGCTCGTCGATTCAGCTCTTGGTAGCTGAGGGACTGGTCTCCGCACGTGACGGCGAGTGCATGGGGTGTTCGTTCCACCTGTGCCTCGATGAGTGTGTGGATGCCGGAGGCCAGGGTGGGTGGGTTGTTCCAGGTCAGGCGGATGTTCCGTCTCTCCACGTCGGTCATCAATGAAAGCTGGTCAAGAGGGGCGTCAGGTTTCTGGATAAATTCCTCAAGAAGGATTTCCAGTTGTCCCAACATCCGGTCGACCGTCGAGTCCTCAAAAATCGTGGAATCATAGAGAAACGCCAACTCCAAGCCGTCCACCTTGTTGATGACCATCAACACGAGGTCGAACTCCGAGGCCGTTGGTTCCCAGGGGAGATGTGCGACCTCGAGATCCATGACGGGGAATGTGGGCAAGGGGTCGTCTTCC
>JAAUPT010000410.1 GCA_012032965.1 Nitrospira sp. | reverse complement strand
AAAGAAGGGATCCAACTCACTCTGGAGCAGACCCCGATTGTCGAAGGAGGTTTGATTGCGATCGATCCGAAGGTCGGTGCGATACGTGCCATGGTGGGTGGGTATGATTTTTCTCGTAGCGAGTATAATCGGGCCGTCCAAGCCCATCGGCAGCCTGGATCCGCGTTTAAGCCTCTCATCTATGCCACCGCGATGGGCCAGGGGTTAAGTCCGGCCACGCAGATCCTCGACGCTCCAGTGGTGTATGAGCAAGAAGAGGAAGACAAGATTTGGAAACCTGAAAACTACGGACGGAGATTTCACGGCATGGTGAGCCTCCGCGATGCGCTGGCGCAGTCGCACAATCTGGCGACGGTTCGGTTGTTGGACAAGGTTGGGGTGAAGAATGTGATTGAATTCTCGCGATCAGTCGGAGTCGTGAGTCCGCTTCCTGCCGATCTGTCTCTGGGGCTAGGCTCCTCCTCAATTGGTTTAATGGAATTGACCTCGGTGTACGGCGTGTTTCTCAATCAGGGGAGTCGAGCGGAGCCGTTTGCCATCAAATCGGTAAAGGATAGTGCCGGGAAGATGCTCGAAGCGGTCGAGCCTGAATCTCGTGAGGTTATCACGAAAGAAACCGCGTATCTCATCACTAACATGATGGAAGATGTCGTGCAGAAGGGAACCGGACAGGCTGCGAAGGTTTTGGAGCGACCAATCGCGGGAAAGACCGGCACGACCAACGACTACATCAACGCCTGGTTTATCGGAGGCACGCCGAACTTGGTCACTGGTGTGTATGTTGGGTTCGATGACCGCCGGTCTCTCGGTATGAGCGAAACCGGCGCGCGCGCGGCCTTGCCGATCTGGATGGCCTTTGTGAAGGAAGCGCTCAAGCAGCTGCCCGTCTCCCGTTCGAAATTCCTGACGGGGTCACGTTTGTGAAGGTGGATTCCTCGACGGGACTTCTGGAGTCGGAACAGGAATCAGAAGGAGAAAGTCGAACCGCAACGGTGGAGCTTTTCTCAAAAGGCAGTGAGCCCACTCAAGCCGTCCAACGGCGAGTGGACCCCACCGATTTCTACAAGATGGATCAAATTCCCGAGAGGCAACCGACAGAAGAGCGCGATGTGGAAGAGCCTCGGCTATGATTTCGAATCCTGATACTCTTCATGCCACGCCATTTGAATCGTTTCTAAGATGTTCTCGTTCGATTTCTTTGGGTCGTCCTTAAAGTCCGACAGCGCCACGATCCAGGCATGCATGTCGGAGAAGCGAACGGTCAGGGGATCTGTCTCAGGGTGTTCTTCAACCAACCGTATGGCGATATCTTCGGTGTCTTGCCACTTCAGCTCCATGGTGTCCTCATAGTCGTACCGGTCATGATGTGTGTGGTGGTGCCGGAAGGGTTTACCAATTACCACGTCGGATACTTTCTTCCCGTGCAGACTTTTCTTGAGCGACTCGTCCAGCATTGCCACGTTCAAGTGCTGTGCAGCCTGTTCAAGCTCTGCCATGCGCGCACGGATGACGCGAGCGTCCGTTCCGTCTTTTGCGGTGGAGAGTTGAGCGAGTGCCGTACGAATGCCATCGATCTCCCTGGTTGGGACGAGGTGTCCTGCCTCGGCCAGAGATTTCTCGGTCGTCTTGGCCAACACGTCGGCGTCCAATCGAGCTTCAATCAACTTCCGAGCGCTGACGTCCTCAGCTGCGAATTTGAATGAATCTTCGATCATCCGCTCCACTTCCGTGTCGGACAATCCATAAGAAGGTTTGACCTCGATCGACTGACTTTGCCCGGTCCGCATATCCTTTGCAGTCACATTCAAAATGCCGTTCGCGTCGATCAAGAAGGTCACCTCGATACGGGGTACCCCTGCCGGAAGCGGCGGCACTTTGAGACGGAATCGCGCCAGGCTCCGGTTGTCTTTGACGAGCTCGCGCTCGCCCTGCAGGATGTGGATGTCTACCCCGGTCTGGCCGTCGACATAGGTGGTGAACATTTCCATCGCGCTCGCTGGAATGGTCGTGTTTCGGCGAATCAGGCTGCTCATGACTCCGCCCATCGTTTCAATGCCGAGAGACAGGGGCGTCACGTCCAGCAGCAACATGTCCGTCGTCCCGCCGCTCAGGATATCGGCTTGCACGGCCGCTCCGAGCGCGACGACTTCATCCGGATTCAAATGGCAATGCGGCGCCTTCCCGAACAGCGCTTCGACGCGTTGCCGGACCAATGGCATGCGGGTGGAGCCACCCACTAACACGACTTCGTCGATATTGTTGGGCGTGAGGCCGGCATCTTTTAACGCGATGCGACAGGGCGCTAAGGTACGTTCGATGATCTTCACCACGAGAGACTCGAGCTGATCACGTGTCAGCTCTCTGGTAAAGCGTCCTTTGTCCTCCGGGAGCTCGATGGTGATCTCGGTTTTGAGCTCATCAGAAAGGCGTATCTTGGCCCGCTCGGCTTCTAACCGGACAGCCTGCATATGGTCCGGGTAACTGCCGATATCAATCCCACGCCGGTCTCGAATTTCTGCCACAAAAAGATCGACCAGCACCCGATCGAGATCGTCTCCGCCAAGGTGGGTGTCGCCGTTTGTCGCCAGCACTTCAAAGATGCCGTCTTTCAACTTCAGGATCGAGATATCGAATGTCCCGCCACCGAAGTCATAGACGGCGATCGTACCCTGGGTCTTTTCCTGAAGCCCATACGCGAGCGAGGCAGCGGTCGGTTCATTGATGATCCGGAGGACTTCCAACCCCGCGATCAGGCCTGCATCTTTTGTCGCCTGTCGCTGGCTGTCATTGAAGTAGGCCGGAACGGTGATGACGGCTTTCGAAAGGCTTTCGCCGAGGTGATCCTCCGCGCGCCGCTTCAATTCTTTGAGGATCATAGCGGAGATCTGCGGCGGCGAATAACTCTTTGGGCCCAGCTGGATTCGTATCACCCCTCCGGTTTCACTGAGATGATATGGGAAATAGGCCAACTCGCTTTGGACATCCGCCAGCCCCTTGCCCATGAACCGTTTGACCGAGTAGACGGTCCGCTCCGGATTCCGCGTCAAATGATCCTTAGCGGAATCTCCGACGATCACACCATTGTCTGTCAGGGCGACGACCGATGGTACCATCGTCCGACTGCG
>JAAUPT010000409.1 GCA_012032965.1 Nitrospira sp. | reverse complement strand
TTCAGGGCATCTTCAAATTGCTGTTCCGTGGGGATACCGCCGGTAAACCCATCAGGGATCGGCACCCTCTGCCACAGGAACCCATGTTGAATATCTGTGGGCACCGATTGCTCTGCTTCTTCATTCAGGCAGAGAATAGCGGTAATCCCTTCCCGTTGGAGTTGTGAGGCAGAAGTGGTTTGGTGGGGAAAAGACCCAACAGCGAGTTCGTTGGGTAAGATCCAGGAGAAGCGTTTGGGCATAGGTAAGGGTATATTTCCAGGGCAACGACTAACAGATAGAACTGGGGAAGCCTTGTCTTCTTCATAGAAGGACGATTCTAGTTTAGCTAATGTTTCTAAACAAGCAAGAGGATGGGATGAATGCCCTAGGGTTGGGAGCATCAAGAACTTTGCCTAAGCTCATGCAGTGTCTTGAGAGGTGAGAGTGAACATCCTTCGTCTTACCCGATTCGTCTGTCAAAGCCGCTTCCTTTCTCAGAAAGTCGAGTCTCAGAAAGTCGAGCTGAGCTAGCCAAAGCTGCTGATATTTCCCCCTTGTCAGACTGCTCAGACCTATGGCACATCGAGTTGTGCCATATCTTCAAGATCCTTTTTACGTTGTTGTGCCCGCCTGTCGTAACTGGCCTGATTTTTAGTACATATCAAACTATAAGGGCGGCCGCGACGCTCAGTCTGGAGATCGAGATCACATTGGCTCTTGCGAATCGATTTTTCGACATGGTTGCGTGCATATTCGGCTGCTTTGAAGGTCCAACTTTTGAGATCGGGAGCAGACAGGAAAAGACGGAGTTCGCTGCAATGGGAACAATCACAGGTGGGTAATTGCTCCCGCGTCCAATCAGGGGGGGTGCCAGTGGCTCAGCAATGCGTGAACCGAGGTGGGTTAGACATGCTTCTCGCAAACGCTGAACTGCCCTGGCCTTTCTACTCTTTCTGTTCTTGGTCAGAAGCAGCACAGCGGGTACAACCACCTCATCTAATGATAGGTTTTGGGCCATGCCAAGATCTGGTCAACCGCTTGGTCAGCCAGCGTCCTATCGATTTGCTCCAAGGCATTCAGAAGATTGACAACAAAGGTAGACTCCACCTGTGGGGGAGGTTGCCAAATGGGTCGCTGAGGCATTTGGGCCGGATCGCCTGGTAGAGCCGCGACGAGGGCGGTGGCAGCGGGGAATGAGGTTGATGCTACGCCTTGTATCCAGTGCCATTTCAACACTCAATACCAGTAGTTCGCCACAGGCACTAAGGGATTCCACAGCATGATGAGAGATAATTCGCTCAATTGAATGGGCGATTTGTAAGGGCGATAGCAACCTAATAGCCTGAATCAGGGCCTGGTTGTCCTCCTTGCCGTAAATACTCGTGGTCGAGAGATGCGATAGAAAAGTTTGATAGACTCTACATCCTGCAATTGCGTCAGGAGTTGGAGCATTTGGGTATTATGGCCCATCCGAGTGTGCATACTACTTTGTGGCCATGTACGCAGCATGTGTTGAGCCAGTTCATGGGCCTGCTGCCAGAGGGATGAGTTAGCCTCTTGGCCGCTCTCAATCCAAGACTGGGTCAGTTCTTCCAAGTAAGGCAGGGTGACGGATAGTCCAGCCTGATTGAGCACGGCTAGCCGTCGCGCTCTGGGCCATAGAATCAATGCCGCCCGTCGGTAAGTCCGCTCAAACGAGGCTCCTTCATTGCCTGCCGCCTCCTGGAAATGGAGCTCGTCGGGTTCTAATTCGTCAAAGGCGTCGGGTGGACAGAGTTCTGTCTCTTGGAAAGGACTGGTTCCTAAGGTGGTCGCTTGGCCGTCAGGTCGTTGCCAGTCTGTGAGGATTGTCTCTCGATCAAAGACTTCATCAATTTCAAAATTGCTAGGGTCATCGTCATCACCGTCATCCCAGTAACGACGACGACGCGAACCGTAGTATCCATCGTATTCAGCGCTACCACTCTCATTGATAGAGACCAGCGCTAGGTGGATGTCGCAGTCAGCCTGCTTTGCCGCCGGCACAAGGACAGAGGATATGGCTTCATCCGTCCCCTTGAGGGCATCGAAGGCCAGTGCTGCTGGCGTATAGGCGTGCTCCAAGGGGTAAATCAACTTCTCAGGAGAGTCATTGTTGGGTAATTCCTTGTCTGCAATCCATTGGTTGAGGCATTCCACCACATTTGCCTGTTGAGTTTCGTAATTGGGGGGTTTGGGGAGCTGTCCCTTTCCTTGTCGCAGCAAATTATAAACAAGGGTCAATCGACATCCTGAGGTAATGGGGAGGACTTCATGAACGCAATCGGCATAGAAAGCCGCATAGGAGATCTCTGAGAGATCTGAACAGCGCAGGTCGAGCTGCACTTCATCACTCTGGTGACGGATCAACAGTTCCCCGCCCGTATACAGAGAGGGCAGCACGATCGCCAGGGTGGCGAACATCCTAGGTGCTTTCTCAGTATCGCGATGGTCGATAAAGAAACAGCCTTCGTCGTAGACCAGGAGTTTGTAGAGTTTGGCCTCCACCTTATGGGTCACTCCTAATCCTTCCGTGACATCAGTTACGATAGATTTCAGGGTTGACGGCCAATGCCGGCCGGCGATGCGCACTTGATCGGCGTTGATCTGCCAAGTTCGTCGGACCTGAGGATCAACGAGGGTTTCTGCGCCTCGCCCGTAGGGTGCTTGCTCGGCAATGGCGACCGGTGCCGTGGTTGCAACACGCCTGGAAACGGAGATCGGCCGATCCGAGCCGTTAAGAGTGTTGGCACCGTCCGGAAAATTGTTGCCCGTTGCAGTCCCCGAGATTTCCATACCATCGACAGGCGAAGTCATTGCAACGATGGCCCAGGATTCGGTCCTGTCGAACACAACGGTGACTCCATCGAGCGGAGACACTGCGACAGTCATTGTCGGGCCGTTGGATGAAACAGGCGTTTGGACTGTCGGGCACGTGATAATCCCTGAAACCACGGATGATGAAAAATCACCCGTAGAACCGCGCGCGGCAGATGTGCTGACCGACATCGTGGCGGAAGTTGCTGTCAACCTTGCGAATGAGCGTGAAAACTGATTTGCGACCTTTGGATCAGCTTAGTGCATCTACACAATCCCGGTCCGGCACTGCTGGTTGGTTGAGTCGTC
>JAAUPT010000408.1 GCA_012032965.1 Nitrospira sp. | reverse complement strand
AATTCTTCGGTAAAGTGAAGTCCGGCCGTTGGTGCAGCAATCGCTCCCCCGTGTTTGGCAAAGACCGTCTGATACCAGTAGTGATCCTCTCGAGTCGGCGCGCGCTTGATGTATGGCGGGAGAGGCATCGATCCGCGTTCCTCCAGAAGTTTATCGACAGGCATCGGGCTCTCCACGATCACCTCAGTCCCCGTTGCATCTCGCTTGACGATCGTGGCACGGGACTGTTGATCGAAATCGATGACTTGCCCGGCTCGAAAATTTCCCTTAACCATGATTTCCCACCGACCTTCGCTTAGCTCCCGCACGAACAACACCTCGACTGGCTTTCCAGTCAGTCTCTTGATTCCCGTCACCCGAGCAGCCAGCACCTTGGTGTCGTTCACGACGAGAAGATCGCCTGGCTTCAACAGATTCGGAAGATCCGCGACATGGCGATGGGTGAGTTGCTGCGTCTGTTGGTTGAGGGTCAGCATTCTCGCGCGGTCGCGCGGAATGATCGGCTCTGCCGCGATGAGCGAGGGGTCAAATGGGAAGTCGAAGTCGGCTAATTGCATTAGGATGGTGGAAGACGGGTGTGAGGCATCGGAGGGGCCTTGGTCAAAGACGCGTCCTGAAGTTCTGTCCCGGGATAGTAGTAGCGAAGAATGCTCGCAAATGAGTACCCCAACTCTGCCAGCTCTTTCGCGCCCCACTGGCAGAGTCCGACCGCATGGCCGGCTCCGTAGCCGTCAAGCATGAGTTCCTCCCCAATAGACTCGATCGTAAACTGGGTGCTCGGCACAATTGTATACCCGACCGCTCTGCGCAGATCCTCTCCTCGAACGATAAGCTCCCCCTCGGAATGCACAATCCGCAGCGTCGCTACGCGCCCGGCACGACTATAGGAAACTGGGGAGATAGACTGGATTGTCCCGACCACAAATCCGTGTTTCCTTAAGTTCTTCTCCAGCACAGCGAGCTTAATGGATGTTTTCCATTGATAGTACGGAGATTCCAGGTCGAACGGACATTCGACGCCTTTCAAGTAGGGCAAGTCCTTCGACCATACAGTCATCGCATCTTCCGTGACACCGGCAGCAGTCGATGAAAACGCAGCGTAGATGGGAGCTCCTTTGTGCGTCACAACCAGACCTCGGGTAGACTCCACTGCCTGCGCAACCCGCGCATCGAGGCCTCGTCTGCCGCGATAGACCTGATCTTGGGTACCAGCCGCCACGTCATAGTCACGAGCGGCACTCAGCATCTGTTGGTGCAGCGCATAGGTCCGGGCAGCGACGGCTTGCACTTTCAGCATTTCGAAATGCCAGGTTGCATCGACCTCAGCAGGCACCACACCCTTCACATACTCCTCTAGGTCAACGTAGTTGACGACGAGCAGACTCTTTCCTCGCCGGACGAGTTGAATCGCCCCACTGACTTGCAGCGCATCTTTATCATCGCCCGCATGGCGCAAGACCCGAGTACTGTTTTTAGTAATCCAGAGTTTCAGGTCGTGAGTTCCCGCCCTCAAGGTCAGTTGATCTGTCACCACAGGCCTTCCGTTAAGAAGCAAGGTTCGGCCGCGAACCTTGATCTGCAGAGCCGACCGATACGACCATCCTTCATTGTGCCGATCCCTCACCCAAATGGGCTGATCACTCAAGACTTCCAATTGCTGGGCATCCGGAGCCAACAGAACGCGAATCGATGGCGCTGCTTCGGCCTCCGGCATGGCGATAGAGCCGACCCACAGCCCTAATCCAAGGGCGAAGGTCCAATGTCGGGTTGCAATTATCTGCGAAAGAGCCATCCTATGAAATAGAATAGCAGACTTAGAAGAATGCTGAGGGCAATACTTGTCCCGATGGGAAAGTAGAAGCTAAAATTCTCTCGTTTGATGGAAATATCACCGGGAAGCTTCCCGAACCACCCGAACACGTTTCCGAGACCGGGAATCCGGTCGACAATGAGGAACAGAAGGCCCAGAGCAACGATTCCAAGTCCGATTCCAATGAGGATCTTGCTAAAGGTGGCCCATTCCGGCATCAACTTTCATCCCAATCGGCAGAACACTGAAACAGCTCGGTAGCTTCGTTCTCGCATCGCTCACAGGCTCAACGTACGGCCTGGGTAAACGCCTGTTTCAACAGGCGATGGGTGGGCCGGGAAAAAATAGGTTACGCTTCGCCTCCTCGCTCACTGCGGCCTTGCTACCACACAGTTTGAGCGTTCTGCTAGTTCTGGACTAGGTATTCCGCGATCTGAATGGCATTCAGCGCCGCACCTTTCCGAAGATTATCGGAGACAACCCAAAGATTGAGCCCGTTTGCGATGGACTCGTCTTCCCGGACCCGACCGATGTAGACCTCATCCTTTCCGGTTGCGTCGAGCGGCATGGGATACAGCTTCTTCACTGGATCGTCGTACACAATCACCCCCGGCATGGCAGCTAGCGCGGCACGGGCGTCATTCGCCTTCAGCGGACGCTCCAATTTTCCAGCCGCCCAGTTTTCTCCCGTCGCTTGCCACCGCGCGAGAATGTCCAATTGCACCCGATAGGCGTCGGCCAGTGTGAGCGTTTTTTGTAAAGTGGCCGCCGGTGAAGACCAGTGCTGTGCGGATTGCCACAGCGTTTCAGTTGTTTCTTGGATATTCATGGTAGAGCGCTCCTTTTTTCTTTTCTTTATTGGCCTCAACGCCAAATGAAAAGCCCCTCTGGCGCAAAAATTAAATCAGTGACGAATGGGTTCTTGCGTTAAAGGAAGTGAAGAGGACAATCTCTCCGCAACTCTGCACTTGGTAAGGAGATCACTATGAGTAGTGCGGTATCCCTGGGCCGAGAGCCGTCTTCTCCTGCTCGTTCGCGTCGACGGCGGCGTAGCCCTTCTGCTTGAGGCGCTGCTGGGTGAGGGCCTTCGACTCCGCGAAGCCGTGGATGTTTTCCGACGGCAGGAAGGGCGCGGGGCGTTCGGCGAACTGGGTGGACGCGTTGACCATCACGATCGCGCTGTCGACCTCCTTGAGGAACCGCTCGGCCGCGGTTTCGTCGCCGGTGACGATCGTATCGGTGTGGCCCGAACCGTAGCGGTTGATGTGCGCGATCGCCGCCGTCGACGCCCTGACCACCGGACCGAGACGGATCGAA
>JAAUPT010000407.1 GCA_012032965.1 Nitrospira sp. | reverse complement strand
TGGTGAATGATATTCTGGATTTTCAAAAATTGAGTCCGGGAAGATGACCTTAGAGGTGGCCAATGTCAATCTGCGAGGACTCATTCGAGATATCACCACCTTAACGGATGGTTTGGCTGCTCAAAAAGGTCTGACTGTTGCAGTCGAGATTGAATCGGACGTGCCGGAGGAGTTTCGTGGTGATCCAATCAGGTTGAGGCAGATCCTGTTCAATCTTGTGGGGAATGCGATCAAATTCACACCGCCAGGTGGCCATGTCGCTGTGACGTTTAGCGTCTCGTCTCCTGGCTTGGTACAAACGTGCGTGTCCGATGCCGGCTGTGGGATCGATACCGCTCATCTGCCGAACATTTTCGAGGAGTTCTCCAAAGTGCCGTCGGCGATGCCTGCCTCGCAAGGGGCCCAACTCGGCCTCTGCATCACCAAGACACTTGTGGCCATGCACCATGGCCGAATCTGGGTGGAGAGCCGGCCTGAGGCCGGCTCTCGCTTTTATTTTACATTGCCAACGGTTGAAACAATGGCTGAACCGAACAAGACAGCATGATGACGAGAGTGGGTGTTTTCTAGAAAGGGGTGACCTCCCATGCGCGCCAAAATTCTGATTGTCGACGACGATTGCGATATTCTCATGAGCTTGGAGAACCGAGTGACCTGGATGGGGCATGAGCCGCTGACCGCGACGGACGGGAAAGAAGCGCTCCGTCTCATCCAGGAAGAACAGCCCGATCTTGTTCTGCTGGACTTGGAACTTCCGTTGCTCTCCGGACTTGACGTGCTCAAGCAGGTCGCCGAGGCGCCGACCAGGAGCGATCCTCCCGACGAATGCGTTCAGGATCAAACTCCTTATACGATCCCTCTCATCGTTATTCTCACCGCATATGGAACGATCGAACGCGCCGTCCAGGCCATGCAACTCGGCGCCTTTGATTTCGTGCCGAAGCCGTTCACCGCGGATCACCTCACCGTCGTGATCAACAAGGCCTTGGCCACCGTCACCCTTCACCGCCAGGTCGATACGCTCCGCAAGGAGTCGATGATCAATTCGAACCGATCGTCTCGACCAGCAAGCAGATGAATGCGCAACTCGCCGTGGCGAAACAAGCGGCGGCTTCAGCCGTAACCGTCTTGTTGCTCGGCGAAACGGGGACCGGCAAGGAAGTGGTCGCCCGCGCCATTCATCGGTGGAGTCCCCGTTGCAGTAAGCCCTTCATCGCGGTGAATTGCGCCGCCTTTCCTGAGAACCTCTTGGAGAACGAGCTCTTTGGACACGAGAAGGGCGCGTTCACCGGAGCCCTCAAGCGAGAGCCGGGCAAGATCGAGATCGCCGAGGGAGGCACATTGTTTCTTGACGAGATCGGCGACATGCCGCTCACCATGCAAAGCCATTTGTTGCGGGTGCTCCAAGATCGAACGTTCTATCGAGTGGGCGGAGCCCAAGAAGTACGGGCCGATGTGCGTTTTATCGCCGCCACGAATAAAGATCTGAAACAGGCGATTCGTCAGGGAACATTCCGTGAGGACCTCTACTTCCGTCTTGCCGTCATCACGGTCGCCCTGCCGCCCCTGCGTGAACGGATGGAGGATCTTTCCTCCCTCGTCCAGCATTTCCTCAGCCAGCCCAGCAACGTGGGTCTCTGTAGACGCTTGACCCTCAGCGACGACGCATTCCGGGCACTGCAACACTATCCTTGGCCGGGCAACGTACGGGAATTGGAAAACGTGCTCACTCGCGCATTGATCTTATGCCCCGGCGATCCGATCGGACCGGAACACCTGGCATTGAGTACTGTGCCTGCTTCAGCGACCACCACTCCCCCAGTTCATCAGGAGCCGGACACCGACATCGTATTTTTCTCGTATCATAAGAGCATGGACGCGTATAGCCAGAAGCTGATTGAGGACGCCTTGAGTCGGCATGGGTGGAATCAGACAAAGGCAGCAGCTGAACTCGGCCTGCAACGGACCTACCTGACCAAATTGCTCCGGCAGAGGAAGATTTCAGGCAAGCCGCCTACTCCTTCAGACTGAACGAGAGGGCGGCATTCTGAAGTGGTTCTCACCTCCTAGTTCGCCCTTCCAGAACAGCCGCAGATCGACTGACCGTTCCCACTTATCCGCATCCAATTTGATCCGCCTGGAATCCATTCTGATTCACCCTGGAATCCATCCTGATTCAGGGGAAAAGCCATCACACTATGCGTACATCTGCGTAGGCGCTGAAAATACCGCGAGTTAGATTTTGATCGTGTGGGGCATAAGGCATGCACAGTGCTTGTCATGAAGAAAAGCTGGAGGATCCTCGATGCAGAGTGGTTTTACCTGGAACTCAGATTTCATCGTCGGATTTCGAGCATACCACTCGTGCTCCACGTGAATGAACCACGATGGAGATACAGACAGAATGGGTACGAATGTGATGAGTGATGAGTTGGCCCTGTTGACGATCTCGGGCGCGATAATTTTGCAGTGATGATGTAGACGATGTTTATGCGCAAGGCGTGACGCGTGAGAATTAGGTTTGTCGCAATCTTGCACGGCGTAGCCTTGCGACGAACGCTTCATGAAAGGGGGTGAGAGGCGATGATACTGCTGCTGATGTTGTTGAACATTGTAGTGCTGGTGATCGGTTCGCTGTTCCTCATGTATGGGACGTTTCGGCCTGAGCGCGAGTAATCGTGGTGAGGCGTGCGGCTTTGATCCCTGACCAAAAAGGTTTTCGTCTTGAGGAATGGATCTGGATGCGAGCCGGGATGAGTGGGCTATCCCCTCCGGCTCGCATCGAATAGCTCAAGCACGAACTCGAATCATCCCCGTCCAATTTTGCTAGGGAGTACCGCTTTGCAATCCACCAAAATAGTCTGTGCCACGCATACGCTCATAAATTAAGATCACTCGTGGGTTTATCCCGTCGCCTCAATTTCTAGGCTCCGGGTCGAGCAAGCTCTGTATGGTCGGGGCGAGAGGATTTGAACCTCCGACATCCTGCTCCCAAAGCTGATTTAGGTAAAAACACCAGGCCCTAGCAAGCCACACCATACAACGGCAGGAGCAAGCCTATCAAGCGGTTTGTGGCCTGCCGTTGTTCTTTGTGTTCTCCTGTGGTATCCCCTAATCGTGACCATTTT
>JAAUPT010000406.1 GCA_012032965.1 Nitrospira sp. | reverse complement strand
AGGTGGCGAGGGTACGGCTGGTGAACCGTTCGTGGTGCCATGGTGGGCAATCATTTCTTCCACCGTTACGATTTCGATTTTCCCCTCCGCACGCAGTTTGACTAGATAGTCGGCGACCGCGTCGAAGTCCTGATCGTACCGTTGCCACTCTAAACCGAGTTGCTCGCCATACTTCACGGCATGGTCGATTGCCGCGATGATTTCCGCCAAGGACCGAGCATCGCCCGACACCGCCCATAAATTATACGGATTGGTAAGGCCTCCATAGAGGGAGCGGCCTGTATGATCGGAAAAAATGTTCCCGCTGTATGCGGCTACTACGTTGCGTTTCGTCAGCTCGGCATCGAGCGCGGCGTTATGCTTAGCATCTTCGTAGCACCAGAAGATCGGACGTTGGTAGCCGAGTTTCTGGAGATCAGCAAGGTGCTGGTCCATATCAACGGCTGCACTCTCTAGTGTATGGAAGTCTATGTAGTTGAGTCCCTCCGTGGATTCGCCACCGATGGTCCACCCGGCCGCCACCATTTCTTTCAGTTGGTCATTCGTGAATCCACCTTCCAACTCCACGCGACCGGGATCCTTAAGCATCTCGGTCACCGGGCAGTACGAGCCGATCAAGTTTCGCTTTCTGGCTTCAGGGAACAGGTGGGTGTACACACTGGCAAAGTTGTTCTCGCCCCAGATGTTGATCTGCGGTGTTGCATAATAGCCATGGATAAAGTCGCTGACGTAGAACGTTCCCGAACTGTTGGGCCGTATATCGAGGAGAATGCGGAAGGTCGTGAACGTCTGATTCACCGCGGCCCCGCCGACAGTCCCGACGTGGTCGCCGGCTTGCCAGGTGATGGGATTCCATCCATCGATGAGCCGCCGCCCAACGGCGCCTGTCGCCCAGTTAAAGCGAAGATATTGGGAAAAACTTGGGGATGTCGCAAGATCGAGGGTCACAGCGGTTGCGATGGACACGGATGGCTGATACCAGAAGAGTCCGAAATTGCCGAGATCGCTCATCGTCTGGTCGTCCATATCGACCACAATTTGATTCGCCCACCACTGGAACCGCCGGAACACGTCGCTTGGATGTAATGCATCGCCGTGCTTCCGGCAAAGGGTGCATGCTGAGGGAGGGTGTTGCTATTGCTAACCTGACTTAAGTCACAAGCCGCAGTTCCACCGGTGAGCCTTGGCCAATTGTGAATCGATGCTTGTCCACGAGTTGGACTGGATCCATCCGCTTGCCATAGGACTTGATGAGCAGTCACCGGTGAGCCGGCAGGTGGGTTGGCCGCCTGATCGGTCGGCAACGACCCTGGGTTGTCCTCCGTTCCACAGGACAATAGGGAGCTGAACGTCAGAACTAGGAAGAGCATCCCGAGACTCGTATGTCCGGTTCTGTTCTTCTTATGACGGCTAAGATGCCTCATCTCTGTACCTCAATCGACTTGGTGTTGACCGAATCCTGGGCTCCCTGTCCGCGCTCTCGTAGCATACCGGCTCGCATAAAATCTTCCCGTGGAGTCCATATTTACAATTTGTTAACAGAGATTTGAGCGATCCGTGTCTCCTGCTTTACCAGCAGACAGTAGACTGAGATCCCCATGCTCGATGGAGTTGGTATGTCATGTGCGGCCATTTAGACTTCTTGGCCGTACGGTTTTCGCCTTCGACCTTTCACCCATGGATTTGGCCATGAGCGCAGTTGTGATCAACTCGCCTTGGCCCAACAGGCACATGTCACGATGTTAACTGTTTCTGCGTTGGGTCCTTGGTGGATCACCCTGAAGTCCAGTGTCAAGGAGATGGGTCTGCTCGGTCGGATTCCGCTGTATTCTTTGGCTTCCGCGATCGTGATTCTCGCCGGCTTGGCTCGTGAAATCATCGTGGCTTCGACGTTCGGTCTCAGCGGTGATCTCGACGTGCTCGTTGCAGTGATGGGATTTCACTTACTGTTTGGGGTGCAGGCGGGAAATGCCCTTCAGCAGGTGTTTGTATCGAAGATGGCGTCGCAGCACCGCCATCGCCTCAAACCGCTCATCAAACAAGCCGCCCTCATCCTCCTCTCGATCAATGCGATCGCCCTCGCTGCACTGGTCCTCGGGTCGGGGCCTGTGCTCCGATGGATTTTCCCAGAATTCAGCGTCGAACAGCACGAGACAGGAATCCGTTTGATACGCCTCTTGCTCTTCCCGATCGCTTGTGCCGGATTGGCGGGGATTTTGCGGGGTGGGCTCTCCATCATGGGCAGTTTTACACCGGTTTTTCTTGGCGGGGCGATCGTCTCGCTCTCAACGATCACATCAGTCTTGGTCTTCGCTGATCGATGGGGAATCGACGCGCTGGTGTGGGGATTTGCGGCAGGACATTTCCTCGTTCTTGCTTGGTTTGCGCATGCGCTGTGGAAATGCCCTGTCTTACCTTCCTCCACTATAGTGGAGGAACAGAACCAGCGTGTTGAGGTGAGGGAATTATGGCGTCCGACGTTGATCGTGCTGTTCGGGGAATTTTTGTTTCAGGCGGTCGTCATGACGGAACGGAGTTTTGCGTCAGGATTGGGAACCGGGAAAATCGCCGCTTTCTTTTATGCCGGCTCTATCATAGCGGTGCCGCTGGCCTTATTCACGACGCCGATCAACACGACGCTCTTTCCAAAATTGGCACGCGCATTCCACACCGGGTACCGCGAAGGCCATGCGCTGCTGGTCCGGTATGGAGCGGTTCTATTCGGTGGAGCCCTCCTGTTCAGCGTTGCGCTGGCTCTTAGCGCCAAACCGTTGATCGAGATCGCATTAGTCCGAGGAAAATTTTCGCTGACCGACGCTGAAACGACCGCCCACATCTTGTCGATGCTTGTCTGGGGATTGCCGTTGGCCAGCTTGTACGGGATTATTCGAAATTCGTTTTATTCCATTTCCGACTATCGCACACCGGTGGCGGGATACGGGATCAAGTGGCTGACTCTCATCCTCTGCGGCAGTTGGCTTGTTCCAACCCTGGGAGTCGATGGACTGGCCGTCGCCTCCGTGGCGGCTCAAGCCACTGATACGAGCGCGATGGGCTGGCTGCTGCATCGCGCCTTGCCAAACAGCCGGAGGCGTTGTGACACCGATGACCAAGGCGGATGAGCCATCGACGCT
>JAAUPT010000405.1 GCA_012032965.1 Nitrospira sp. | reverse complement strand
TCTGGCCACAGTCATCGGCCTCTTGAAAGCGTACATGCAGGACCTTGTCGATCAGGCCTCTCAAGAGGCGCGCTCACAAGCGCAGTTTGGTTTCTCTGTACCACCATACCGTCCTGACCAGGCCATTTCAGATCTCCTGGCCCTCTTGGATGATCGCATCGAGTCCGAAGGAGTCCAAGTTGGAATGCCAGCAGGGTTTCTCCATGACATGTGGAGTCTCTGTAATGAGGCCCTTGCTCATGTATCAGAAAGAGTCTGGCTGGAGGGAAACCTCGACAATCAAGACATCGGTAAGGCACGAACACGGGAGCTGACCTATCGGATTCTGATCGAATTCATCGAGTCACGTTCATGGGAGGGCACTTAATGTTCGCCCGCGTCATCCTGTGGTCGTTTGCGGTTATCCTGATTGAAACCGGCACTGTAGAGCCGGCAAAAGCATTGGCTGAACGGGCGAAGCCTACCGAGAAAGCAACTCTGGTTACACTGACGACTGTCGTTACACAAAAACTTGAACAACCCGTCTATCTTACCCATGCTGGTGATGGGTCCTCGCGGCTCTTTGCCGTTGAACAGCCCGGTCGTATTCGCATACTACAGGAGCAAACGATGCTCCCTGAGGCCTTTCTCGACATCACGGGGCGGGTTCTTTCGGGTGGAGAACGGGGCCTCCTGGGACTTGCCTTTCATCCCGATTACCGCCGCAACGGACGGTTCTTCGTGAATTACACAAGAGAGCCGGACGGGGCTACCGTCATAGCTGAATACCACCGTGGAGCAACCTCGACTCTAGCTTCGCCCGAGGAACGTATTCTCCTCACCGTGCCTCAACCCTACCCCAATCACAACGGCGGCATGATGTCCTTCGGACCAGGCGGCTACCTGTACATCGGGCTCGGCGACGGTGGATCAGCAGGCGACCCGGAAAATCGTGCCCAAAATCCAGAAGAACTGCTCGGGAAAATCCTTCGGATCGATATCGATGAGGTGACCCGTATGGGATTCCTCCTGATAATCCATTCGCCCAAGGAGGTGGCCGTGCAGAAATCTATGCTCTTGGATTGCGGAACCCCTGGCGCTTTTCATTTGACCGTAAAACCGGGAAGCTGTGGGTCGCTGATGTCGGACAATATAAGTGGGAAGAAATCAACCTCGTCGCCCGTGGTGGGAACTATGGCTGGCGAACGATGGAAGGGGCGCATTGTTTTAATCCACCCAACTCTTGCAAAACGACCCACTTCCATTTACCACTCGCCGAATATTCACATGAAAAGGGACGCTGTTCAGTCATTGGAGGCTATGCCTACCGCGGGCTGAAAATTCCTGACCTGACGGCAACCTATGTATATGGCGATTACTGTAGTGGGGAAATCTTCGCTTTGCCCTCAATCCAGAATGACAACCACGTCACCGCTCCGCGTCAGCTGCTCAAGACGTCCTTGAACATTTCCTCCTTCGGGGAAGATGCAACCGGCGAGCTTTACGTACTAGATCACAACGGAGGTATTTACCGGCTTTCCGCGCCATGATATTAGGATCAGCGAAGGTCGTCCTTTTCTCGACGATGGTTTTCTCTCGCACCAGTCACCAAGGAGAACCAGAAATAGTGCCTAAGAACTTTTGGCTGATGAAGTCAGAGCCCTCCACGTTCTCAATCGACGATTTGCGGCGATCCCCCAACCAGACCACCTCTTGGGATGGTGTGCGGAACTATCAGGCTCGTAATTTTATGCGAGCGATGACGGTCGGCGATCATGTTCTCTTCTACCATAGCAATGCCGACCCACCGGCGGTCGTGGGCATCGCGAAGGTCGTGAAGACCGCCTACCCCGATTCCACGCAATTCGACAAGAGGGACAAGCACTACGACCCAGCCAGCATCCCGTCGCAGCCCAGATGGGACATGGTCGACATAAAATATATGAAAGCATTTCGCAGGCCTCTGACGCTAGATGAACTGCGAATGGATACCAAACTGAAGGGGATGGTGTTGCTACAGAAAGGCTCTCGGCTTTCCGTTCAGCCCGTGACTCCGCTGGAGTGGAAACACATCATCGCCTTGGCAAAAGAGTGAGCGGTACCAGCCTTAGGTGCTCGCTTTCCCATCGTCCATGTGGCGATGCTGCCAGTCCAACCACGCATGGCCAAGCTCATGCGCCAAGATATATCGACGGCGGGTCACTGGAAGTCGCTTGCGCACATAGATGGTCTTGGTGTCGTCATCCCAAATTCCATCGGCATTCGCATCCCGCTTATCCATTTCCGAATCGGAGAGCTGTCGGACTGAAATCCTGTACCCGAATGGGAGGACAACTCGATTGGGAATACGCAACATCTTCCTTCGTTCTCTGAGCATCGTCGCCATCGTTCACTCCATCTAGCCTCACAGTGGAATTAGCCTACCATAACCAGGCAGTCAGAGTGTCCTCATTTTTTTATCTTATATATCAGTGCCTTACAATGTGTCACCGGCAAATTTTGTCAAAATAGCATTTGGTCACTTCATACACTCGTACCCATTCCACCAGTGAAGAAATTTGTGTATGATCGCCCCATGGATACGGTTACTGGCGAACCATACCCCAACTTCGTCCGCCTGGCCGGAGTGAAGATCAGAGGGCGTGGAGAAGTGAAGAAGCTTGGTGCAACTGGCCTGCCGCTGTATGCCGGAGACCCCGTCTTGATCGAGGTGGAAGGTGAACTGACGTACGGCATCGTTCACACAGAACCCTACTCAACACCGTTCCTTCCACCTATGCGAGCCATGAAATCCATCGTGCGGTTGCCCGATACAGACGAAAAGGCCTTGATCACAAGACTTGAGCAACTTTCCCAGGATGCAACCGCATATTGCCGTGCCAAAGCCGCTGAAATCGGCATTCAGCTCAAGCTGGTCGAAGTCTATGGGGCCATGAGTCGCCGGCAACTCACCTTTGTGTACACGGCTGAAGATCGGATCGATTTCCGAGATTTGGTTCGAGACCTGGCACGTCGGTTTGGCGGTCGCATCGAAATGCGTCAAGTCGGGGTACGGGAAGAGGCCAGGCGGCTCGGCGGGGATCGACACCTGCGGCCTCGTGCTGTGTTGACGCAAGCTTTCTGACCGATGTGAAGTCCATCACGGCGAAACAAGCCAAAAAT
>JAAUPT010000404.1 GCA_012032965.1 Nitrospira sp. | reverse complement strand
GTCTGATTCATCTGCTCCACTTTCTTGAGCAAATGACCGTCGATAAAACGCTCCCTTACTTACCGATCTAGGCATTGCGCACTCCTGACTTCCGTCGAGCAATGATAAACTTGTCGGTCTTTTTATTTTGTCTCGTCTTGTAGCCCTTCGTTGGAAGACCCCATGGCGAAACAGGATGCGGATTTCCCTGTCCGGATTTTCCTTCTCCTCCTCCATGCGGATGGTCCACCGGGTTCATGACCACGCCACGAACGTGCGGTCTCTTACCCTTCCATCGGCTTCGTCCCGCTTTTCCAACACTGACATTTTCATGATCCACATTCCCGACTTGTCCGACCGTCGCCATACACACACCCAAAATTTTCCGCATTTCTCCAGACTTCAGTCGAACCTGCACATAGTCGCCATCACGCCCCATGACTTGCGCAAACCCACCGGCACTTCGGATCAACTGTCCACCTTTTCCGGCCTTCAATTCAAGGTTATGGATGGTCGTGCCAAGAGGCATATTCGCCAATGGAAGCGCATTCCCCGGCCTGATCTCCGCCTGTGGACCAGATTGGACTTCATCGTTCAAACTAAGTCCGACCGGAGCTAAGATATACCGCTTCTCCCCGTCTCGATATTTCAACAGCGCTATCCTTGCAGAGCGATTCGGATCATACTCGATAGCCGCAACCTTTGCCGAAATACCGACTTTGTCCCGACGAAAATCAATTTTGCGATACAGCCGCTTGTGCCCACCTCCACGAAACCGAACCGTCGTCCGCCCATTATTGTTTCGGCCGCCACTTCGTAAATGAAAAGAGGTTAATGACTTTTCCGGCTTCTTCTCGGTGATCTCCTTGGACACCACAGCCGTCATACCTCGACGACCTGCAGACGTTGGACGATAGACCTTTAAACCCATACCATACCCCTTTATCCCCTAAACCCGACCGAGCAGTCCGTGATCAAGATTAGGCGCTTTCGTACATCTCCAGCTTTTCACCTTCTTTAAGCGTGACAAAAGCTTTTTTCCAATCAGAACGTTTACCAGAAAAACGACCGAGCCGCTTAACCTTTCCACGAACATTCATGAGATTGACCTTCTCAACCTTGACCTTGAGCAAGGCTTCGACGGCTTGCCTGACCTGAACTCGATTCGCTTCGGAATGAACCACGAAACCGACCGTATTGGTTTTCTCTCGAAGTCCGGTGATCTTTTCAGTCAATAAGGGCTGAACTAAGACTCTGTGCATCTCAATCTTCATGACCAGACCTCACTCACGGGACCAAGCTCTCGCTCTGAGATCAAAATCACATGCGCACGAACAATGTCATAGACATTCAATTGATCTGCGCTGAGAACTTTAACATCACTCAAATTTTCTGCGGCCTGAAAAATTTCTGACTGCGATTTGCCGATGATCACCAAAGCGTGAGCGCCTACACTAAATTGTCTCAAGGCTTGAGCTAACAGTTTCGTCCTCGGCTGTTGCAGGGAAAGATCGGACACCACAAACAATTTTCCCTCGGCTACCTTAGCCGATAACGCACTCTGGAGAGCAGCCCGATACTTTTTCTTGGGCATTGAATAGGCGTAGCTTCTTGGCTTCGGCCCAAACACACTCCCTCCATGGCGCCAAACCGGGGAGCGAAGCGACCCAGCTCGGGCACGTCCGGTATGTTTTTGTTTCCATGGCTTTTTCCCAGACCCACTTACCTCACCGCGACGCAAAGTTGAGGCGGTCCCTCTACGCTCGCAGGCACGTTGCATAATCACTGCTTCATGCACCAGCGTGGCACAAGGCTCACACCCGAAGACTTGCGGAGAGAGATCAACCGTTCCAACTTTCTTTTTCTGCAAATCCACCAGATCGATAGTAGGCATATCTAGCTCTTCTTTGACTTCCGCACGACAACGATCCCATTCGGGGCCCCGGGAACCGCACCGCGCACAAATAGGAGATTTTCGTCCGACCGTGACTCAATGACCTTCAATCGATGAACCGTGACACGCTCCGATCCCATATGACCTGGCAGCGATTTCCCTTCCAGACACGAGATGGGAATGAACTGGCTCCAATTGACCCAGGAGCCCGATGAAACATGGATCCATGCGATTCAGGACCACCCGCATAGTGATGTCGTTTCACAACCCCCTGAAACCCCTTCCCCTTTGAAACGCCAATCACATCAACCCAATCGCCCTTCTTAAACATCTCAACCGTGACTAATTGTCCAACCGTCGTTTCGCCGTCCTTCTAAATTCACGCAGGATGCGGCTGGGCGGTGCTTGATTTTTTTCAAGTGACCAAGTTCCGCCTTTGAAAGCTTACGCTCTTTCACTTCACCAAACGAAAGTTGAACCGCCTCGTACCGGTCTCGTTCCTTTGTTCGCACAGTGACAACTCGGCATGGACCAGCCTCAATGACCGTCACCGGCGTCAAGCGAGTCTCATCGAACACTTGCGTCATTCCGAGCTTCTTTCCGATCAATCCGTTTGTCATATTCGTCCAGTGCTATGCATTGCACCCTGAGTGCCGCCCATTAGAGTTCAGCCGTTAACGCTCGAGCCTCATAACTTTATCTCTACGTCCACCCCGGCCGCCAGATTGAGCTTCATCAGCGAATCCATCGTTTCAGGCGTCGGCTCCATGATATCGAGCAATCGTTTGTGCGTGCGCATTTCAAACTGTTCGCGCGACTTCTTATCAGCATGCGTCGATCGCTGAACCGTAATCTTTTCAATCCGAGTGGGAAGTGGGATCGGCCCGACTACTCTTGCGCCACTCCGTCGAACAGTCTCAACAATTTCACTTACAGACTGATCGAGTACCCGATAGTCGAAACCCCTCAACCTAATTCTAATTCGCTGATCGACCTTCACGTCGTTACTCCTAATCTATCAACTGAGCGCGTTCCGACCTACGCCAGGATTTCCGTCACGACCCCTGAGCCCACCGTCTTGCCACCTTCCCGCACGGCAAACCGCAGCCCCTGATCCATCGCGATCGGACTGATCAACTCCCCCGTCACACTCACGTTGTCCCCCGGCATCACCATCTCCACCCCCGGATTCAACTGCACCACCCCGGTCACATCCGTCGTCCGGAAGTAGAACTGCGGCCGATACCCATTGAAGAACGGCGTATGCCGCCC
>JAAUPT010000403.1 GCA_012032965.1 Nitrospira sp. | reverse complement strand
TAGTGTCCCTCCACCGAATTTGAATTGCGGGGCGACCCGCGGCCAGTGACTGACCGCTTGACCGCACCACCCCCCACGCTCTGCGCCAAAGCAGTCGTGTCGGCGAAGAACGCTCCGCCCACCACCATACACAGGAAACCACCGATTGCACCGACCCGACGCAAGCAGGTGTTCTCCTCTTCCCTGCAAACACACGCATGAATCTTCATGACAGGTTTCATCGAACACATTATAGTATGATCTTGGTTGAACTGTCGATCACGGAGGCGCCATGAATTTCAGATCCTCGACTCCCCAGCATCTAGCGATGATGATCGCCGTCTTGTGGGGCATCGCTTCCCCACCTGATGGGTGGAGTTTGGACGTCACTCAACCCATACCCACGGAACGGCGGGAGACCGTCTCGTTGGCGGACGCAGCGGTTCGCGCGCTGCAGCACAACCTGGACATCACCATCAGCCGCCACACGAAAGAAAGCCGCCTGGCCGACATTATCGTTGAACAATCCAAGTTCGACCCGACCCTCAGCGTGAATGGCCAATATAACAGGACGGTGAACCCACTCAATCGACCGGTGTTCGGCGGGACGTTAGGCGTTCTGAATGAGATCACGACATTCGACCAACGCAGCAATTCCTTCACCTTTGACGCCTCCACCAACCTCATTACCGGCGGTAATTTCGACATTAATTACAGCCCGGCCAGAAGCAGCATCAATCAGAATGTCGCCAGAGGATTTTTGTTCAATCCGTCGTGGACCGGCGGCCTGGCCTTCACATTCACCCAACCATTACTCAGAAACGCGGGGATCGAAATCAACAAGACCTTTATCAGGGTCGCGCAAAATAACGCCGAGGTCGAACAGCATGTCTTTCAAGACCGCGTCATGACCGTCGTCGCTACGGTGGAACAAACCTACTGGGAGCTGGTCTTTGCGAATGAAAATCTGCACGTCGCGCAAGCCGCGATGAAAGCGGCTGAGGAACTCCTGGCCACCAACCGCGCCAAGGCAAAAGCGGGCATCATGTCGATCGTCGACGTGCTCCAAGCTGAAGCCGCAGTTGCGTCGCGAGTGAGCAGATACTGGTGGCTGAGAAAGCCATTCGTGATCAAGAGGATCAGCTCCGACGCCTCTTGAACCCGGGAGAAGACGAGCTGCGCCAAGACGTACGGCTCACACCGGCTGATGCTCCCATGACGCTCCTTGAGCCCATCAGTCTCCAAGAAGCGATCGATACGGCGATCGAACAGCGTCCGGAGATCGCTCAGGCCAAGAAAAATATCGAATCCGGTGAATTGAACAAGCGATTCGCCAGGAATCAATTGCTCCCAACCCTGTCATTTCAAGGGACCATGGGACTCGCCGGACTGGGCGCGGACTATGGCGACTCCTTTACCAAAAATTTCAGCGGCGACTTCTACAACTATGGAGCCGGGCTCGTCTTCAGCTATCCACTCGGCAATCGATCCGCCATCAGCACTTACAATAAGAGGAAACTCGAAGCCCAAAATGCCGAAGTGACACTCTCCAACGTCCGGCAGCAAATCATCGTCGGCGTCCGTGAAGCCGTGCGCCGAGTCCAAACCGACTTCAAACGCATCGAGACCACCCGGTCGGCACGTATCATGGCCGAAAAACAGTTGCAAGCCGAGCAGGAACGATTAAAGGTCGGGCTCAGCACGACGCGCTTCGTGCTTGATTTCCAGCGTGATCTCGCCACCGCTCAGGGCAACGAGCTGCGGGCCATCGTCGATTACAATAAGTCCTTGTCGAACCTCGCGCGCCATAAAGCGACGACATTGGACCACTATCGGCTCGAGCTCTCGTAGCACTCCCATGGCGTCCGGGCCAGACCAGCTGGCTCTAAATCACGCCTCTACTATGGGAGCAGCACTGGCGCTGCTTCCCATCGGATCTACGTTCGGCTACTATTGGCTTCCCGCGTCCTTCCAGGAACAACTCCTCATCCAATTTGCTCCGCAACTCCTGGCCTACATGGGGCTCGGCCTCTGGGCGACACGGATGTCTCACGTGCAGGCTCAGCTCGGTTTGGAGAGAAAAAAGCTACGGGGCGGATTCCGTTGGGGAGTCATGACAGGATTGCTGTTAGGGGCACTCAACGCTTTTATCATTCTTGCCCTCTATCCCTCGCTCGGCTATGACATCACCTTCCTAATGCGCACACCCCACGGTCAGCTTCCCATCTTCCTTATGGTACCGTGGGTGATCTGCGGTATCGCGCTGTTCGTCGAGCTGAACTTCCGAGGCTTTCTCTTGGGGCGTCTGGCAGGACTTGAATCGCACTGGCGGGGTGCTGATTCAAGCAGGCGATTGGCACCGCTGGCTCTTGCCGTCAGCGCATTCACCTTTGCATTCGATCCCTTCTTGGTGAATACGTTTCAACATCTCCACTGGATCGCCCTGTGGGACGGCCTCATCTGGGGGAGCATCTGGCTACGCACTCGCAACCTCTACATCGCCATCGTTGCGCATGCGATTGAAGTCATGGTGATGTACGGTGCCGTGAGAACTGCGATCGGGTAACACAGGAGGACACAGTGTGAATGACTTCGCAAAATATGCGCTCTACTTTTGCTGGGCGGTTCGATCGTGAGCTTCTCCACCTATCTCGGCTCGCAAGGGAAATCGTTTCTCGCCGCCATGGCCAGTACCTTTCCTGCCATCACCGGCGTCACCTTTATCCTGCTCTACGCAAACGGCGGTGGCGCAACCACGGTCGATTATGCCAAGAACTTGCTGTGGTTCGTCCCGCCCTGGACTGTCTACGTCGTCGCCATGATTATGGGCATTCCCCGCCTCGGATTTTGGCCCGCGATGGCTGGATCGCTCATCCTGTATATGGGATGTATAGGATTGCTGAAGATGATGGTGCGATAGTCCAGCCTAGACGGCTTCGCCAAACTGCAGCCGATTCATCTCTTCTAAGGCCACCACCATTTGATCAAGCGCTGCGGTGACGGACTTGCTCGCGAGATGAGATGGGCCATTGGTCCCGCCCCAGATATCCGGCGGAGCGACCGTTTCGTGCACATTCTGACAAAATCGGCCAATCGTCTGCTTCCAGTAGATTGCTCCTGACGCTTCATCGAGCAGCTGCACATGGTCTTGAGAAAAAGGCCCGTCG
>JAAUPT010000402.1 GCA_012032965.1 Nitrospira sp. | reverse complement strand
CTGATGGCGTCGGACAGCGCGGGCAACCCGACCGTGCGCGTTGTCGACGGCGGTATGATCGACATCGAATACCACCGCGACGTGCTGCCGATCTTCCAGCGACGTTGCGTCGGGTGCCACAACTCGACGAACAACCCGTCGCGTACCGGCCTCGCGTTCGACGGCACGACCGAAGCGAACCACCCGTGGTCGGTGCTCTGCAAGGACTACAGCGGTCGCTTCGGCGGCCCGCCACAGAAAAAGTTCTTAGAACCGTAGCGCTACACACGGCAACTGATTACTTTCCCCCTTGCAGCCGATAAGATTCTGGCGCTAGACCTTGTCATTCGCGTAGAGTGATTTGACTCTCTATGCATGTCACCGCGCGAATCTTCCTCTGCCTCTGTCCGTCGTTGCTCGTCGTCCTACTGGTCGATCTGGGTCCGCTCCATGCCGAGTTGCAGCCATCCCACGTTGCCATTCTCGCCAATACCAATAACCGCGACAGTCTCGCGGTCGCGCGGCACTACGCGGAGCAGCGCCGGATTCCCTTGTCGCACATCATTCGACTGGCACTCCCCGAACGCGAACATCTGACACGAGATGAATATGAGAAGCTTGTCGTATTGCCGGTCAGACAGGCGCTGCGACAGGCCGGTCTTGCTTCAACTATTCGTGTATTGGTCACGACCTACGGCGTGCCGCTGCGCGTTGCCGCGCCGATTCTCTCGATCGACGAGAAACGATGGTTGGCGGAGGCGCAGGCCTGGGTCAAAACCAGCCGCGCCGGGCTAGAAGACCTTCGTCTGCAATTCGAGCGGATCACGCCAGGCACAGCGGCTCCGGGAACCATCCCCGCTCCAACGGAACAGGATTTC
Source organism: Nitrospira sp. (assembly GCA_012032965.1). GTDB lineage: Bacteria > Nitrospirota > Nitrospiria > Nitrospirales > Nitrospiraceae > Nitrospira_D. The sequence continues at coordinate 2,289 of JAAUPT010000402.1, read as the reverse complement.
CCAGAAACGATCCGTACCAGGATTTTCTTATCGCACGTCGAGCAGAGCTTGAATGGAACACTCGAGCATCGACCGTCCTCTGATGCTCCGGCCTCACCGCAAGAGATGCAGGAACTCCTCCAACTCCTGTACCGGTATGGCGGCTGGGGGAGGTTGCTCCAGAAAGCGAAGCCGGCCGAGGATCGACCGGACATTGCCGCGTGGCGGCTTCTGTTGCAGCAGACCAATCCTTTGTGGGATGGGATCGGACGCAGTCCGATCACGACACAGCGTTCACTGATCTACAGATGGGCCGAGCGACTGTTTGGGCTCCGGGGAGTCTTGGAATTGGCGAGTGCGGAAACAGATCTCCTGACGATGACCCGCGCAGATGCGAGCCTCGACAGCGAGCTAAGTCTTCTCTGGTTAGATCGCGAGCTGGCGCCGATCGCGTGGCGATATCCCAATCCGCTCTTCGCAGGTGGAGCAGACGCTCAGACACTTCCGATCTTGATGGTGAGCCGTCTCGATGGGCCGACCGCTGACGTAGCCATACATCTCGTTGACAAGGCGTTGAGGGCGGAGCGGGAGGGGTTACAGGGAACGATCTATCTTGACGCCAGAGGACTGCCCCTGAAGAATCCCATCGATGCCTACTCGCACTATGATCAGAGCCTACGGGACGCAGCGGACTTGATCAGGCAACACAGCGACTATCGCGTGGTCTTGGAGAACACCGACAAGAGATTTAGTCGTCCGGGACAAGCACCGGATGTGGCGCTGTATATCGGATGGTACCGCTTGCGGGCCTACGAGGACGCGTTTACGTTCAACCCCGGCGCGATCGGCTATCACATGGCTTCGGCGGAAGCGATTTCCGTGCACGATCGTCGTGAGCGCGGATGGTGCAAGAATGCGCTGGACCGAGGCATCACGTCGACGCTGGGATCGGTTGGAGAACCCTATCTAGACGCCTTTCCCGAGCCGGCTGAGTTCGTGAAACTATTGCTCACAGGGAAGTATTCGTTGGTTGAAACATACTATCTCAACAGCCGCTACTTGAGCTGGCGAATGGTTCTGTTTGGGGATCCACTGTACAACCCGATGCGTGGGAGAGGTAGTGACACGCTCGAATCCAAGGACCAGCTGCCGATAGCGCCATCCGAGAGGCCGATGGGAGAACCGATCGGTCACGTACGTCGCTTGAAGCAGGAGCGGGAATCGCGGATGGCTCAGTTGGTACAGGTGTTACAGAAAGCAGAAGTGGCTGCGAAGCCTACCCACTAGGCGGCTTCTATTCGATGCTGACTATTCGTCACAATCTCGCATCACTGATGACCGCAAATCGTCGCGCGAGAGCTTACGATTTAGCATGAGTGCTGAGGTAGCGGATGATGGCTTCACGCTCCAACACCGTCAGAGGAGGAAGCTCTTTTTCCTGGATCAGCCGTTCCATTTTTGGGAGGACTTCTTTCCATTCCGCCGCTGTCCGAAACCGCGGATCCGGCACACCATGAGTGATGCCATGATCTCCGAACGGTTTCCCATGACACGCGCCGCAACGTTGCGCAAACACGCGCCCATCAGGACCGTCCAAGTCCGGGATTTCTGTAAATACTCCGCCGCACCCTGTGGCCCAAAGAACAGCGGACAGTACCATTGCGCCAATGTAGAAGCGTTGGGCAGCGCAGATCGATGTCGCGCAACCTTGCTCCAATCCCCTCATTCTGATCTCCTTTTACTGGATATCCCCGACGTCCACCGATTGCGTAAGCATACTTGACCCGAGGGGTGTGGATGGCTGAAGCCTTTGTGGTAGCGAGCCCCGCCTATACTCACTGGCGAGATCTCGAAGCAGACCGGCATAGCGATCACGCAACGTGGCGACCATCGGGTGGTGCCCCCCAATGTCTGTTGCTGAATGACAAGCGCGCGTTCGTACCGCAACCCGGCTTCTTCCAACAGACCACGCTCATGCGCAAGCAATGCCCAATTTCCGAGAATACTCCCCATGAACCTCTCAGGTGAGTCCGGCACCGCCTCAAGGACGGCAAATGCCTCTCGATATCGTTGGTCCGCAAGTTCGGACAGTCCTTGGGCATGGTACAGATTTGCCAAATTATTCAAACTCATAGCGACGCTAGGATGAGACTCGCCCAGGAATGCCCGGCGAAGGTTCAGGGCCCGCTGGTACAGCGGCTCGGCAAACGCATACAATCCTTTCTCCTTGTAGAGCGCTGCCAGATTGTTCGAAATCGTTGGCCTCTTCCACGGATTCGGTACCATCCGATTTCGCCAGCATGCCCAATG
>JAAUPT010000401.1 GCA_012032965.1 Nitrospira sp. | reverse complement strand
CATCGCAAGTAAATGGTGATTGCAACCACAGCCGTGTAGGCCGTTGCCATAGCGGAACTCACATATCCCACAGATGAACACCGACATGCGTTCGGGATCTACATGTTCAATGCCGACAGGATATGACCAGGTAGAACTATACCGACGGTTCAGGCCATTCGGCACATCAATGAATATGCCTGGTTCGAGCGTATCTCAGTGGGCATCTGTGGATCTAACAAGAGGAGACCATAGATGGTACACGTCATAGAAATCGACATTGCTGGTCGGACACTCCGCCTTGAAACTGGTCGGGTCGCCAAACAAGCGGACGGATCAATTTGGGCATCGTATGGGGATACGGTCGTCCTCGCGACCGCCGTGGCTGCACAAACGGCCAAGCCCGGAATAGATTTCCTTCCTCTGACTGTCGACTATCAGGAAAAGGCCTATGCGGCGGGGAAAATCCCCGGCGGCTATTTCAAACGCGAAGGTCGACCGGCTGAAAAGGAAGTGCTGACAAGCCGATTGATCGATCGTCCTATCCGTCCACTCTTCCCAGAAGGATATTATTTTGAAACACAAGTGATTGCCTCAGTGCTCTCAGCGGATAAGACCGGGTCTTCCGACGTTATTGGGATTACTGCAGCTTCCGCCGCCCTTGCGGTCTCGAATATTCCATTCAATGGTCCCGTAGCCGGCGTGAAAATCGGCCGCATCAAGGGCCAGCTCGTCGTCAATCCCGATCTTGAGTCCATGGAGCAGAGCGACCTTCATCTGGTGGTTGCGGGCACTGCCGACGCCGTCATGATGGTGGAAGCGGGCGCCAACGAATTGCCCGAACAGACGATGCTTGAAGCCCTGGAACTGGCGCACTCCGAGATTAAGAAAATCGTCAAAAAGATCTCCGAGTTGGCTCAGAAAGTTGGAAAGGTGAAGCGAGCGGTGGTGGCTGAGTCGATCGATTCCCAATTGCAAGCCGAGGTTAAGGCATTGGTGGCGCAGCCCATTCGTGACGCCATTATGATCTCCAATAAGACGGCACGGCAAGAACGATTGGATCAGGTTCTGGCTGACGCTCTTGAAAAATTGAAAAAGCCAGAGGATCTCTCACGTGAACGGCACATCAAGATCGTGTTCCACCAACTGGAGTACACGGAAGTTCGGAAAATGATTTTAGAGAAACAGTCACGGGCCGATGGGCGGGGACCAGCCGACATCCGTCCGATCACCTGCGAAGCGGGAGCATTGCCACGAGCTCATGGCTCAGCGATTTTCACCCGAGGGGAAACGCAGAGTTTGGCGGTCGTGACGTTAGGCACGACCGACGATGAGCAACGCATCGACGCGTTAGAAGGGGAGTACACGCGCACATTCATGCTTCACTACAACTTCCCACCATTTAGCGTCGGCGAGGCACGTCCGCTTCGTTCACCAGGCCGACGTGAGGTCGGGCACGGTGCGTTGGCTGAACGAGCGTTGAAGCCGGTTATCCCAAACAAGGATGTGTTCCCATATACGCTGCGGATTGTTTCTGAAATTCTAGAATCCAACGGCTCGTCCTCAATGGCGACGGTCTGTGGAGGAACATTGGCCATGATGGATGCCGGTGTCCCGATCAAGGAACCGGTGGCCGGCATCGCTATGGGCCTGATCAAGGAAGGCGACGACGTCATCATCTTGTCGGACATCCTCGGTTTAGAGGATCATTTAGGCGACATGGACTTCAAGGTCTGCGGGACAAAGAATGGTGTCACCGCGCTTCAGATGGATATCAAGATCGGAGGGATTACGACTGCGCTGATGCAGCAAGCCCTGGAGCAAGCTCGTTTGGGACGACTGCATATCCTCAGTCATATGTCGAAGGCGCTTTCCGAACCGCGAACCCACCTCTCAGACTTTGCCCCCCGCATCCACACGATGAAGGTCAAACAGGATAAGATTCGAGACATTATTGGTCAGGGCGGTAAAACCATTCGTGGGATTCAATCAGACTGCGGGGTCAAAATCAGCGTTGAGGATACAGGTGTCGTGACGATTGCCTCCTCTGATGGGGCGTCATTGCAAAAAGCGAAAGACATCATCGACCGTTTAACCGAAGAAGTGGAAGTGGGGAAGGTCTATACGGGAACGGTGAGAAAGATAATGGACTTTGGTGCATTTGTGGAGGTATTGCCTGGGACGGACGGACTGGTTCATATCTCCCAACTAGCGCATCACCGTGTGAAAGCGGTGGCCGACGAAGTATCGGAAGGGGACCAAATTCTCGTGAAGGTTCTGGAGATCGATAGGCAGGGGAAGATTCGACTCAGTCGAAAAGAAACCATCCCTGTGCCGACGGGAAGCACAAAAGACTCATCCGGCGAGTAACTCTTGTATCGCAAGCTTATTCTTGATAACGGGATTCGCTTGGTCACTGAGCGAATCCCGACCCTGAAATCCGTCACCATTGGTATCTGGGTCGATGTGGGCTCTCGTGATGAAGGTCCGGTGCAGGCAGGGTACTCCCACTTCATTGAGCACATGTTCTTTAAGGGAACGGCTGCTCGTTCGGCGACGGACATCTCCAGGGAGATCGATGCGTTAGGAGGCGAAATAAACGCCTTCACCACAAGGGAGACGACGACTTTTTACGTCAAAGTATTGGATCAACACCTGCCTAAAGCACTCGATCTGTTGTCGGATCTCTTTCTACGTTCACGACTTGGGAAGAAAGAAATTGACAAGGAAAGGCAGGTTATCCTTGAAGAAATCCGCATGGTCCAGGACGATCCGGAAGACCTAGTTCAGGAGCTTCATGCGAAATTAGTCATGGGCCGTCATCCCTTGAGTCGCCCTATTCTTGGGCGGGAATCAACGATCACCTCAATCAGTCGGCAAGACCTCTTGCAATACATTGATGCGCACTACCATCCCGAAAAGATCGTCATGGCAGTCGCTGGGAGTTTTGATCAACAGCAACTCGAGACGATCATCGCACATACGTTCGGCAAGTATCGAAAATCGAGTGGTGCGGTATCCTATAAGCGCTGGCCTCCCGAAGTCTGTAGCGGCGTGACCATGAAGCAAAAGCCATTAGAGCAGGTACATCTCTGCGTTGGATTGCCAGGAGTCGCCGCTGGTCATAAAGATCGATACGCAGTCTATGCGCTGAATAGTGTTCTGGGT
>JAAUPT010000400.1 GCA_012032965.1 Nitrospira sp. | reverse complement strand
GGACTCGCCACCATTCGCAAACGCGAAAGGTGACCGCCTTGTACGTACCGAGGGCGCGATGAAGATCACCTTCCCTTTCGTACTCTTGCGCCAAGTAAAATAGCGCTTCGCTACCTGTGGGATTATCACCTTCTCGAATCGCGATTTCCTCCATCAGTGTTCGATAAGAGGCATCGGTCTGAATCGGAACCGGCACGTTGTGGATCATGGCCTCAATCGTTGGGCTCAGGATCTTACCTTCGCCTGATACGCTACTCTCGGTGAATAGTGTGGCGAGTCGTAACTTGACCGCGGAGTCCAGCTCGCTTTGTGGGTAAAGCAACGGAATAAGGGCATAGATGAACTCGGCACGAGGCCGCTGATCGCTACTTCGCAAGTTTTCGGCCACATGAAGCAGCGCCCTAGGCGCATATCCATGGCGTGGATACAAATTGTAGAGAGCAGCATCAGTTCTCGCGCGGAGGCATCATGATGCAGCTCGACCTCCGTAACCGCGTACCGTTGAAGTGCTATGGGATCGCCCCGTAAGAGCTCTGGCCATCGCCGATAACTCAGTTCATAGAAGGCCTGCGCGTCTGAGAATCGCTTCTGTCTGAACAGCGCGTGAGCCAATCCCAACGTAGCGCCCTGAAGTATCTGTTCGTTCTCACTTCGCTTTCGTACGTTCGCAAACGCATGCTCGGCATCTCTCCATTTCCCCGTGGCCATGAACGTATAACCGAGCCCAAGTAAGGCTCGATTCCCGTCAAACAGAAGATGGAGGGAATGCGCCATGGCTTGCTCGTAAAACGCTTGTGCCTCTTGATACCATCCTTGTTCAAAGTACAAATCCGCGATCCGCCACTCTGCTCTCCTCGCGTTGGAGGACTGAGGATGGTCGCGCAGGAGTTTCTTGTATTCCTGAATGGCCTCGGATCGATTGCGGCCGGAAGACTCATCACGAAGCGATAACTCCACCAAGAACGCTTTGGCCGATGGGAGAAGCGCGCTTTCGGGATGATCGTTCACGATCTTCCCGAAGAATCGTTGGGCCTCCACCCAGGCATTTTTCTTGTAGGCAGATTGGCCTTCCTGCCATGCCAGCGCATCAATCCCTGAGGATTGACCTTCTGGTCTTGGCCCATCATCGGGCAGGGGCTGGACAAGCCTTTCAATCGATGCTGGATCTTGCATCGTAGGCTTGCGCTCAGATAGTGGCGCCGACTCACCGATCGCCAACGGAAGGAACGCCATCCAGACGGCAATCGAAAGCACCACCTGACTATATCGCAAGGTAAATTTATGCACGGCGATAGGACACCAGCAAGGCTCATGCCCTAGACATCTATTAAAATCTTCAAGGAAATCAGGATACTTTTCTGGAAGAATCGTGCCCGTGGAAGAATCGCGTCAGGATTGGCGTCGACTACGTTGTGAGGTCGTCAATCTTTTGACTGGAGGTCCGTGGCCATAATGGAAGGGTTTCCACCTGCGATCGCGGATCGACACCTTTGCGCTTAAGCTTTTCAACCAATGTCGTTCGATTGAGGTGGAGTAACTGGGCTGCTCGAGCGGTGACGCCGTTGGCTTTCTTTAATGCCTCCATGATGAGATGTTTTTCGTACTGCTCAACCTCTCTCGAGAGATGAATGCCATCCTCGCTCAGCCGTATGAACTGTTCCTTCAGCTCGGGGATGATCGATCTCCGACTGATCTTCTGAGGAAGATCTTCGGAAGACAGAATGCCTTGCTTCTTGAGGACAGCCAGCCGCTCCATCATATTTTCCAACTCCCGAATATTCCCCGGCCAATCATATTCGGTCAGCAGGCGAAGTGCCTCGTCATCAAGGCCGACGACCTGAGTGTGCTTACTCTGATTAAACCGAGTGAGGAAGTGGTCAATCAGGAGCGGAATATCAGTACGGCGTTCTCGGAGTGGTGGAATGACAATGGGGATCACATTGAGCCGATAGAACAGATCCTGCCGAAATCGCTTCTCTTCAACCATTGTTTCCAGATCTTGATTTGTCGCAGCAATGATACGCACGTCGACGTGAATGGTCCGGTTCCCACCCACTCGCTCGAATTCCCGCTCTTGCAGCACTCGAAGAAGCTTCACCTGTAATGGGAGGCTCAGTTCGCCGATTTCATCCAGAAAAATCGTGCCTCCATGGGCTAGTTCAAAACGGCCCATACGCGCATGCGTTGCACCGGTGAAGGCACCCTTCTCGTGCCCAAAGAGTTCCGATTCAAGCAGGTTTTCAGGGATCGCACCGCAGTTCACGGGAACCAATGGCCGATCTCTTCTCAGACTGTTGAAATGAAGCATTCGGGCCACCAACTCTTTGCCCGTACCACTTTCGCCTTGTATCATCACCGTGCTGTCGCTATCGGCCACCTTTTGAACAAACTCCAGCACCTGCTGCATGGGTTCACTGACACCCACCAATTGTTCCAATCGATACTGATCCCGCACCGCCCGTCGCAGGAGATGGTTTTCCTGCCGCAGCCGATGAAATTCCGCGGCCTTCCGAACAACCACCGCGACAGTTTCGAGATCAAACGGTTTGGTAATAAAATCAAACGCCCCGGACTTCATCGCACGGACGGCCGTTTCAATGGTGCCGAATCCGGTCATCACGATGGGAATGATCTTCGCGTCTAGCTTGGAAAGGCGGTCGATGACCTCAAGTCCATCAATATCGGGCAATTGGTAATCCGTGATGACAATGTGAACCACGCTCTCTTTCACCGCCTGAACGGCCTGTGTACCGTCCTCCGCAGTAGACACGTTGTAGCTTTCCCGCATGAGCGCTTCTTGCAGAATCTCGCGCAAAGCGGGATCGTCATCAACAACCAGCACATGAACTTGGCTCATACGTAATCCATCTCGATCCATTTGGAATACGAAATTCTCAGCGGGCTTAGAATAATAATCTGTGGAAGGCAAAGCAAGTCATATCAACTATTGGGCAACGACCTGACACGGGGGAGTTTTCTTGACAGGCTCTTGAGCCTATTGATACTGTGCGACACGATGTGGAGACATCCTGTCACCAACGGGCTGGCGTAGCTCAATCGGCAGAGCAGCGGTTTTGTAAACCGCAGGTTGGAGGTTCGATTCCTCTCGCCAGCTCCAGACATTCCGCTGACTGTTTCAACCCTTTTGCGAC
>JAAUPT010000399.1 GCA_012032965.1 Nitrospira sp. | reverse complement strand
TGGTCCGATATGTGAGGCAGGTCGTGACACGTACACCCGTTTTCTTCTCGTCTTTTCAGGAGGCCTCGATGGATGCGAATTTGACGAAGCAGCTTGGGCCGTTGGCTGCGTTGGCTGGTGTGTGGGAGGGGGACAAGGGGTGCGGATGTGGCGCCGTCGGATGATCGGGGCACAGAGCTGAACAAGTTTCGCGAGCGGATCACGTTTGAGCCGATCGGGCAGGTGAGTAATCACGAGCAGGTGTTGTACGGCTTGCGATATGCGACGGTGGCGCGACGGATTGGGGAGACCGATCCGTTCCATGAAGAGGTCGGCTACTGGCTATGGGACCCGGGTGAGCGGCAGGTACTACGCTGCTTCATTGTGCCGCGTGGGGTGGCGCTGATTGCCGGCGGCACGGTGGAGCCGACGGACACAACCTTTTCCCTCGTCGCGGAGGCGGGGTCGGGCACCTATGGAATTTGCTCGAATCGGTTCCTTGAAAAGGAGTTCAAGACGGTGCGTTACGAATTGACGGTGACGGTTCTCGACAAGAACCGGTTCCACTATAAAGAGAACACACAACTCCGCATGCCGGGTCAGACGGATCTCTTCCACCATACGGATGAGAATACGCTGACGAGGGTGACGGGATAATGCTGGTCGGGTCGTGGCAGCGCATTCTTTAAAAAGGTGGTCGAGCCATGAGGGATACGGTTCCACTATTTACAGGTTCACAGGCGACGCTCTTAACGCGCTTCTTGTCCTCGCCGCAGCGGCCTAAAGACACCTTGACCTATCCTCAATTGGCCGGGTTCTTGTTCAGTCTGGGGAACGGCCCAGAGTTGATCCCGCCGTCGGAATGGATTCCGCTTGTCTTCAGCGATCAGGAGGCTCATTACGAGACCAACGACGAGGGGAAGCAGGTGCTCCAAGCCATGATGGCGCTCTACAACGATTGTATCCGTGAACGAACCGGAGGGAGTGTGTCGCTTCCACCAGGGTGCGAGATCAGACCCTGGCCGATGGATAACCTGAGTGCCGATGCGCCGCTGAGTCAGTGGGCGCAAGGATTTGGGATGGGCTATGACTATCTTGCAGAGGTGTGGAACGAGTACACGCCTGATGAATTCGATGAGGACTTCGGGGCTTTGCTGATGACGCTCAGCTTCTTTACGTCGCTGAAACTTGCCGAGGCCTACCATCAGGAAACAAAGGGGAAGGGGAGTCTGGAGCAGTTTGCCCAAACGGTGATTGACATCTTCCCCGATGCGATGCGCGAGTATGCCCATCTAGGACGTGTAATCTATCAAGCGCGGCTCGAAGCGGGCGATCTCGAGCTGGAGCCCTCGAACCACATGAAAATCGGACGCAACGATCCCTGTCCTTGCGGTAGTGAGAAGAAGTTCAAGAAGTGCTGTGGCCTGGCAGGAGGAACGGATTCGGGTCCAATTTTCCACTGACATGCTGCGGCGCCACGAGTGCTCGTCTCCTGCGGAGACAGGACGGTTGGTTTCGTCTATACTGCGGGCATGTCAGATCGCTCCGACACCACACACGACGGCTCCTTCTCAGCTGCTGCACGTCGGACGTTCTACGAGGGACATCGTTCGCTGGCCCTCTTCATGATCCTGATCGTGTTTTCGGCGCCGTTTGCCGGACTCTATGTGGCTGGCCTTTTTGGTGTGGCGATTGGGGTGGTGATTTCTGCCGCTGCCTATGTCCTCCTGCCATTTCTCTGGAAGTGGATCGGCGACTGATTCTGTGGATCAGCAGCTCTGTCCATCTTGAAGAAACATGAGAGCCCAGCCTTCGTGGATTTCAAGGCTGCTGCGAGACGTGAAAAGCTGTTACCACGAGTACCGCTGCCGAAGAGACAAGATTCCCAACGCCTGGCGATCAAGTCAACACGTTGCCATTGACTCGCAGTGGAAGTCTGCCACCACCGGAAACACCAGCGCGGCGAAATCCCAGTAACGCATGCGGATGGCTTCTGAGTGGGTTCCTCCTTCAAAGAGGATCTGTCCATCACCAGTGAGCGACCGATCAACATAGACAGGAAGTCCGTAGAGTGTGCCGAGGGGCGGCATAGCACCAAGCTCGCAGTCAGGAAAAAGTCGCGAGATCTCCGGCTCAGTCGCAAGTCGCACACGGTGGGTTCCGAATATTTTCCGGAGGCAGTGAAGATCCACTTTCCAGGTCGCCGGCAGCACTGTCGTCACGAATTGTGCTTTGACCTTCACGATCACGACCTTGGCCATCTGCTGTTCTGGCACGTGGAGTGTCCGAGCGACCGCAGCCGCGCGGAATGTCTGGGAATGAGGTAGTACGTCATAATGAACGTGTTCTCGATCAAGACGGGTTTTGACTGTCTGTGGAATAGGCATGGGGGCACCTCCTGTATAGTTGCCGACCTCCGGAATAAGGTCGCTGGTGGGTGAGAACGATCCTGTACAACTTTGGGGGATCAACGAGAATGCGTGGGTGGTACTCATGACTACGACTCTCCGTAGGTCATGACGACCGGCAGTGCAGCGCCATTATAGTCCGTTTGAAAGTTTGTGCAAGAGTTGTTGGAAAGTCTGATAGGCCTTCCCCCGTGGGAGCTGGGTGTGCCGAGGATAGTATTGTGGGAGCTCCCAGATGCTGACCTACGCTGCTTGGCGATGGTGCTGAAGCCGATTTATTCCGTCGAGAGCCGCGGTTCGGTAGCACTCCGCCATCGTAGGGTAATTGAAGACGTTGTGGACAAAATATTCCACTGTTCCTCCGTAGGCCAAGACAGATTGGCCGATATGAATTAGTTCAGTGGCTCCCTGGCCGATGATATGAACGCCGAGGAGTGCGTGTGTGTCTTGGTGAAAGACCAGCTTCAGCAGACCCTGGAGGTCGCCGCTGATGTGGCCCCGTGCCATTTCCCGGAATAGAGCCCTCCCGGTGCTGTGTGGGATGCCGGCGGTGATGAGCTCCTCTTCGGTCTTTCCCACCATCGAGACCTCGGGAATGCTGTAGATGCCGTAAGGAATCACTTTGATCTCGTGCGCGTCGGGAACCTGAAAGGCATGACAGGTGGCGAGGCGGCCTTGTTCCATCGCGGTTGCGGCAAGTGCTGGGAAACCGATGACATCGCCTGCAGCATAGATGTGCGGGATCGTCGTTTGGTTAATGGGCGTTGA
>JAAUPT010000398.1 GCA_012032965.1 Nitrospira sp. | reverse complement strand
GCTGCAGCCGAATATGATCTTCGTATTCGTGCCGGAATAATTTCAGACTACTTTGCACCAAGACCGATGCACCGGTGACCAACGTACAGTACCCTGTCCCTTTCACGAAACCACAAAGCTGCAACATGCTGTCGAGATCCTTTTGAGTACCCTGTCCCGCTTCAATTTTCGTCATCAGCGCGGCTAGGTTCATGGTTCCCATCCGACAGGGAGGACACTGACCGCAACTCTCATTCTTGAAAAAATTTGAAAAGTGCAGTGTCTTAGCCACCATGCAGGTCGCATCGTCGACAACGATGACACCGGCTGACCCTAACCCTGTCCCAGCTTTCTTCAACGAATCGAAGTCCATGGGAAGATCAAGCTGATCCGCCGTCACCATGGAAAACGCCGGTCCACCCGGAAAGACCGCCTTGATCTTGCCACCATTAGGTACGCCACCCCCGCATTGTTCGATCAGATCGCGGATCGTCACGCCCATCGGCATCTCATACACACCAGGTCGATTGACTGCCCCGCTCAACGAAAACATCATCGTCCCTGGACATTTCTCCGTCCCCACCTGGGTGAACCACGAGGCGCCCTTATGGAGAATACGAGGGATGTTGCAGAGCGTCTCCACGTTATTGACGAGAGTCGGCTTGCCATAGAGGCCGAAGTCCGTCGGATAGAACGGGGGCTTCTGCCTGGGCATCGCCGGACGGCCCTGCATCGACTCGAGCATCGCCGTCTCTTCGCCCGCCACGTAGCTGCCATGGCCGTCAAAGATTTCCAGTTCAATATCGATTCCGCTGCCGAGCACATTCTTCCCAAGGAGTCCCTGTTCTTTTGCTTGGGCCAAGGCTTTTTTCAGATTCTGCTGTTCCTCGTGGTACTCATGATTCACGTAAATGAAGGATGCTTTCGCCTGTACCGTATACGACGCAATCAAACAGCCCTCGATCAATTGGTGCGGCAAGGTCTTCAACAAATGGCGGTCCTTGAACGTCCCCGGTTCGTGCTCACCGGCGTTGCAGACGAAATAGCGCTCTTTCACCCGATGGTTGAGGACCTTGTCCCACTTGATACCCGTTGGAAATCCAGCACCCCCTCGTCCTCGCAGGCCGGATTTCTTCAGCTCATCAATTACTTGATCCGCCTTCAATTCTTTCACACACCGCTTCCAGGCTTCGTAGCCACCCACTTTGAGATACCCCTCGATCTCCCAAGGAGCCCCCTCAATTTGTTGGACAAGGCGTGGATCGGCAGTCGCAGGCATAGCTGTCCAGTCAGTCAATCCTCAAGGTTGAAGTTGTACTATACGGTGCCGCTTCTTCATCCGTCAAGGCGACGAAGGCAAAATGGGCCTGAATCTCAAGCAGTTAGGCCTAGGGGACCTAGTTGGAGGCTGGGTAGAATGGGCTAGGCAAAGTAAATAGGCACGTTGGCAATAGAAAACCTCGCCGGGGAGCTTAGCTCCCCGGCGAGAGGAAAGAGCAATGTTGTTCTACCCAAAATGGCTGCCGGCCCCCATGAAAAACAACATAGGAATCGAGAGCATCACGTTCACGCGTGAGGCAAGCAGTGCTGTCCGACCCATTGAGCCAGCTCCGGCGGCGCCGGAGTTCCCTGGGCCGCTGCGCGCGGCCGCAATGATCTTCTTCTGATTCGGCCCAGATAATCCCATGGACATTGCCCATCATGATTATGCCGAGCAGACCACCAATCGCCAAGGCAACAGCTCCTGTTCCGCCTCTGTGGTACATGTGGCCATACAACAACACCCCGGCAATCACTGTCACGGTTGCGCCGTGCCGAAACCAATTGAGTGCACTAGGCATCAGTTTTGGAATCACGATATTCTTGGTTGGCCCGTCCAGGCTTTTCAAGAAGGCGGCATTGACAAAGTTGAAGAAATACAAAAGCCCGATCCACGTAATACCAGCGAGGAAGTGAATCCAGCGAATGAGCATACTGACCCACTCTCCTCCATTCACCTCAACTCCGGTCAAACCCAAATATACGACGATCAGCACGATGGAGAGCACAAATCCCGCCGCCATCGTCTGCATCGGATTTTCAAGAAATTTCATAGCTCCCTCTCTTCAAACGGTTAACTGCCAAGCTGATTTCTGTACTGCAGCTTTTCTCCCAATGTCAAGCGCACGGATCGCCTTCCCCTGTGCGACGCCGGCCGCCTATTCAGGGCACTTTAGATGATGGTTGAGGGTTTCCTTAGGCCATCAGTCGATCCACGGTGCTACAGAGTTCTCGCACCGCGTTGGCCGACGTTTCCAACGCTGTCCGTTCGTCACTGGTCAGTTCGTACTCCAAGATCTCTTCAGCCCCGCCCCGTCCGATCTTCACCGGCACGCCGACCACGACGTTCTTCAGTCCGTACGCGCCGTCACATAGGACGGCACAGGGCATCACCTGCTTCTCGTCCTTGCGGATCGCGTCCACCATCGCCACCGCCGAGGCGGACGGCGCATAGAAGGCACTGCCCGTTTTCAAGAGGCCAACGATTTCCGCGCCTCCGTCGCGCGTGCGCTTAACGATGGCCTCCAGCCTCTCTTTCGCCATGAGTTCCGACACCGGTCGTCCTTTCACAGTCGTATACCGCGGTAAGGGCACCATCGTATCGCCATGTCCGCCCAAAACCATCGCCTGTACGTCCGTTACCGGCACGTTCAGTTCCGCCGCGATAAACGTGCGCATCCTTGCCGAGTCCAATACGCCGGCCATTCCGATAATTCTGGATGTGGGAAGAGCACTGACCGTACGCGCCACATGGACCATGGCATCTAAGGGATTGGTGACCAGGATCAGGATGATCTCCGGCGAGCGAGACACCAGCTCCGTAACGACCGATTTCACGATTTTCGCATTCGTCACCAACAGCTCGTCGCGACTCATGCCCGGCTTTCTCGGCATGCCGGACGTGATGACGGCAATCGACGATCCGGCAGTTTCCGTGTACTCGTTCGTGCCGATGACTCGCGTGTTGTACCCACAGACCGGCCCGGCTTGAGAAATATCGAGCGCCTTGCCCTGTGAGATTCCTTTGCTAATATCGACCAGCACCACGTCGTAGAGATCCTTCTCCGCCAACCGCTGCGCTGTCTCCCACCGACGTTCCCCGCTCCTACCACTGTAATTTTCGGTCGCGCCATGATTCT
>JAAUPT010000397.1 GCA_012032965.1 Nitrospira sp. | reverse complement strand
TTTGCCTTCGCACAAGATGACCTCGGGAAACCCCTGTCGTAATGATCGATGATGATCAAGGGAGGCAAAGCCCAAATCTTCGTAGGGCAGGGACCGTAGACGCTGAAGTGCGTGCTCAACAGAGAGACGTCCTTGACGTACCTGCTGGAGTAACCGTTCAAGCCCTTCCCGATTCATATCCACCCCTTCTCAGGTTTTGCGTCGCGCTCCATCAAGTCGCTGACCGCTTTCCGACAAGATTTGTTGTCGTACAAGACGGCATTGATCTCTTGTATGATCGGCATGTCGACGTGATAGCGACAGGCCAGCGTGAGTGCCGCGCGGCTGTTCGGATGCCTTCGGCAACTGCCTGCATGCCGGCCAAGATCGTCTCCAGCCGTTCTCCCCTGCCTAGTTGAACACCGACTGCATGGTTGCGGCTGAGTGTGCCCGTACAGGTCAAGACCAAATCACCGACACCCGAAAGCCCGTAAAACGTTCGTGGATCGGCTCCCATCGCCACACCGAGTCGGATAGTTTCAGCCAAGCCTCTGGTAATGAGCGCCGCCCGGGCATTGAGTCCAAGATCCAAGCCGTCGATGACGCCGGCGGCTAGGGCCATCACGTTTTTGAGGGCTCCACCGAGTTGAACACCGATGACATCGTGATCCGCGTACACGCGAAATGTAGGCGTCATCAAGACTTCTTGAAACGGCGAACTAATGCGTCATCGGTGCCGGCCAAACACACCGCCGTGGGTCGGCCCACAGTCAATTCCGACGCGAAACTCGGACCGGAGAGTACCATCAGAGAGCGATGCATGGATGTCGGCAGCTCGTCCTCCATCACCTGAGTCATCAATTTCGCTGAGTCTTCCTCGATCCCTTTCGTCGCGCACACCAATGGTCGTGAATCAGGCAGGCTGGATGCCAGCTCGCGCAACACAGATCGAGTGGCATGCGAAGGAACGGTGAACAGGATACCCTGACAGTCCTTTATGGCTTCAATGAGGGAGGAGGTTGCCGTCAAGCTTTGAGGGAGGGTGATGCCGTTCAGGAAGACAGAATTTTCATGAGAGGTATTAATGGACTCAACGACGTCATGTTCATAGGCCCAGAGGCGAACTGCTAGTCCCTTTTCGGCCAGGTGTTTGCCTAGGGCTGTTCCCCAGGCTCCAGCTCCAATCACAGCGATGTTGTTGGGCATAGTTGGCATACCTGACGAACCGCATAGCCAAGTCACCACCAATCAATCAGAACGCCGGATTATAGGAAGGCCCTCTCGAGCCTGTCAACGAATCGATGGGCTCTGCCCTCTTTCTGCGGCTGGGGGGCAATCGTACCAGACGGGTGGTCAGACTACGGCACACAGTTTGCTGTAACCAAGGGCGAAGGGGACAGTTCCGTGTTGGACAATCGAGGAGATAGGGCAAGAACCAGAATGGGTCTGACGGAGTAATTTCAGTGATCAAGGTTCGAAAACCATACGGTATCTAGCAGTGTGGTGCGCTGTTCTCTCTCTCTTCTCGCTGGGAAAGCCTGTCGAGACATGTGCAGAAACGTACATCGCTGGACAATTAGGGGTGGCCTTGGCACCTGTAAGCGGAGAGCTCACGGGCGTCGACGTGAATTCCGAATTTTTCCTTCAAGGGACGACTCACAGCAATCTCGATCTCTCCACCTCCTTCATGTTCGGGGGGAAAGTTGGGCATTACTTTGATTCGGTTCGTTGGTTCGGTCTCGAAGCGGAAGTGTTTCACACGACTCCCCACATAGAACAACAAGCACATACTTTTCAGAACCCCACAGTACCTGGCCTAACAGCAAGCGCAACTCTTCAAGGTGCACACCTTCGCGTCCTCACTGTGGCGCCCTTTAATCTTATGTTTCGCTATCATAAGAACAGGTTGCAACCATATATCGGTTTTGGACCTGGAATCTTCTTTGCCCGAATCAGTGGAGAAGGACTGGCGCCAGACTCGCCTAGCTCCTCGTCGGATAATGCGAGACTTGGACTCAACGTTAAGGCTGGGCTCCAATATTACGTGACGAAACACCTGAGTGCATTTGCAGAATGGAAATTTAATTACGGACGGTTTAAATTCGAAGACAACCCGGAACTCTTCCCTTTCTTCTTTGGCATGGATGCCACCTACAAATTGCATCTCGTCTCTTTCGGCGTCGGGTACCACTTTTAAACCTCTTCCTTGATCGCCGTCGTTGAGCCATGAATTGCCATCACCTTTCGTGTTAGTCTCCCTCTACTTCAGCCTTTTTGTCTGTACCTATTATGCAAGCCTGCCCAATCTGCAGCCGGTCACAACCGGAGATCAATAGGTTCTGCGTGCAATGCGGGCGACGTCTCGATGGCAGACCTAACGGTCCATCAGCGTATCAACCTGTGCGCTCGGCTCCAGGGCAACTCAATATCACCGTCCTCTATGGGATGGTCGTTCTTCTGATCCTTGCCCTCGTGTTCCTCCGTGGGAGACTCCACCAACGCAAGAACCGGAGTTTCTTGGGATGCATTTTGTCTTTTCTCCTCCTGCACCCGAAGCCATCGTCAGCCGTATGCTTCTGACGATCGAGCTCGTTACGATCGCGATTGCAGGGATGTACGGGGCGTTTCTCTTCCGACAGAAATGACGCATTGTGCGTCATATGTTCGAGGATTGCCAAGAAGAGCAGGGGTGCGACGAAGACGGCTGAGGTATGTCGAACGGCTAGTCCAATGCTAACGTCAGGCACTTGGCGGACCCACCGGATTTCATAAATTCATCGAGGTACACGGTATGAGTTTCATATCCCCTATCGTGGAGCCAGGACTGTGTAGCAGGACATCCGCTGGGAAGAACAACATGTTTCCCGATACAGACAGCATTGCAGGCGAACTTCAGGGCTTCATCTTCGGAAACAGCCAGACGGAGCCCACTAGAAACGCGTTCGGCAATGGCCGCCTGGCCGTAAGGATCGAATGCTTCGGAAAAATAGAGAAGTTCACCGCCGCTCAATGGACACAAGCAGGTGTCCAGGTGGTAAAAACGGCTGTCGACCAGTTCGAGGGGGATGATCTCTCGGTGAAAACGTTCACTGATGATCGGGAACACGCGAATATCGGATCGCTGTCGATAGCCACCGAACCAATAGTCTGGGAAGCCCAGGAGATCGCCGGCACCCTCAA
>JAAUPT010000396.1 GCA_012032965.1 Nitrospira sp. | reverse complement strand
CAAACATGAACTCATTCCACGAATAGATGAAGACCAAGAGGGCCGCAACGGCGAGCCCAGGTCGCGCGAGAGGCAACATGATGGTCAACAAGGCCTGTAGCGGTGTGCAGCCGTCGATCCGCGCAGCCTGGTAGAGCTCCTTGGGCAGCTGCTGAAAGAAACTCGTCAATAGCCACACGGCAAGCGGCAAGGAATAGACCGCATGGGTCAGTCCGACCGCGAGCAGCGTATCCCTCAACCCAAACTCCCGCATCAGGAGATATAACGGACTGATGACGGCAATAGGCGGGAACATCGACGTCACAAGCGCGACCCCCAGTATCACCGACTTGCCGGCGATCGGTAACCGTGCGAGAGCAAACGCGCAGAACGCACCGACCACAATGGCGGTCGCCGTCGCGCTTGCCGCCACAACCAGGCTGTTCACGAGCGATTGTGGCAACGACGACTTGAGCAGGACCCGATCATAATGTACGTCGGTTATGCGTTCGGGGAAGAGCGGGGGCAAGCGCACGAGATCTTGATCGGGCTTGAGCGATGTGACTGCCTGCCAGAGCACCGGGCTGAGACAGAACAACCCCACCAGAAGAAGGACACATGCCGTCAGGCCATGGGTACGGATCCACGCCATCATCGTGGACCCGGCCTGATCGTCATGAGGACGCATCATGCGCTCTCCTGAACATGCCGACGCAGCAGCAATAGATATAGCAGTGACAGTATTGCGGCGAGCACAAACATCGCCGTCGCCAAGGCGGATCCATATCCAAACTGCAATGTTTGGAACAGCGTCTTGTACGCATAGATCGACAGTGTCTCCGTGCTGTTCCCTGGTCCTCCGCCGGTCAATACGAAGACCGCGTCAAACACCCGGACCGCATCCATCGTGCGAAAGACGAGCACGATAACCACGACAGGCATCAAGAGCGGCAGCGTAATCCGTCGGAACTGCTCCCAGGTTCCCGCCCCATCAACTCGCGCAGCAGCGTAGAGCTCCTGAGGAACAGTCTTTAATCCGGCCAGCAGAAGCAATGCCGCGAACGGCGTCGTTTTCCAGACGTCCATGACGACGGCGGCATGGATCGCCCAATCGGGATCCGCCAACCAATCGATGCGACCACCCGTCATGCCAGCCGCATAGAGCAAATAATTAAGCAGCCCGAAGTCAGGCTGGTAGAGCCACGCCCAGATCTGCGCGGACACCACGGTTGGAATCGCCCAAGGCAGAATGATCATAACGTGCGCCCATCGCAGCCCCCTGCCCGCTCCGTCCGACAGACGATTCAAGAGCAGCGCGAATCCAAAGCCCAACAAGAGCTCGGCCGACACAGACAGAGCCGTGAAATACAACGTCGTCCGGCAGGCGGCCCAGAACCGATCGTCCCCCAGCAATTGAAGATAATTCTGGGCGCCGACGAATTCGTCGATTCCAAAGATCGGCAACTGCTGACGCAGACTGAGCCACAAGGCCGCTGCAATCGGAGCAAGTGCAATCAGGCCCACCAGAATGAAGGCAGGACCGGCGAACAGATACCCCCACGCGCGCTCGGACAGACGGATCGTCCCACTCCGTTTCTTGATCTCTGTGAACGACCGATCGGTCATGATCGCCCCAGCCTAGCGGTAGCAGTCTGTTCTCCCATGATCTGCTCAACCCGGCGTCTGATGGCGTCAAGCGCCTCTTGGGGCGACTTCCGTCCAACGACCACTGCACTTATTTCCGGCTGTATCGCTTGAGACAAGAGAAGGTAATACGGCGTGACTGAACGTGGCTTGGCCATCAACAAGATCGGATAGAGATCCTTCAAGAGCGGGCGGAGTTCAAGCAGTGACTCGTCAGTATATAAGGCTCGGCGCACCGGGTTATACCCCAATTCCACTGCGACCCTACGTTGCGCGTCTGGAGAGGTCAAAAAGCTGATCAGCTCCCCCACAACCTCTTGATGGGTGGAATTACTCGGCCTGGCGAGCATCCACCCTCCCAGCACCGGCGCGCTGCTAAATCCGGAAAAGGCGGGAAGCGCGACGACGCCAATTTTACCGCGAACCGGCGAGCCCTCCTGTTGCAGCAGAGACCACGCATAGGGCCAATTTCGCATGAACAGAGCGTGGCCCTCGCCGAACATCCAACGAGTCGATTCTTCGTCGGCCATACTCGTGGAGAGCGGGGTAATCCCATGCGTCGAGATCGTCTCCCGCAAGAACCGCAAGCCGTATTCGGCACGATCTCGATCCCCAACCCAGAGATCTGTCCCGTTACTCCGAAGCACCTCCAGTACGACACACATCAACCCTTCATACTGCTTGCCCTGCCACACAAACCCGGCCAACTTGGAGTCCTGCTCCGCATCGAGCACCAGCTTGGCAACCTGGGCAAGTTCGAGCCACGTGCGAGGCGGTTCAAGGCCATGGCGATCCAACAAATCACGCCGGTAATAGAGGACACCGGCATCCACATACCAGGGCACCGCGTACAGACGCCCGTGGAACGTCGCTGCCTCAATCGGCCCAGGAAAGAACTTATCCTGCTCGGCCGGAGTCAGAAGCTCATCCAGTGGGGTAATCCATCCAGCCTTGGCGAATTCCTGCGCCCAAATCGTGTCATCGCGAGCAGGTCGAACGGAGCTTTCCCTCCGTCCAAATTCATCGCGTAGTACTGATGCTGTCGATCCGAATCAGCCGGCAAGAGCTCTTCTCGAACAGTGACCCCTTGATGGCGTCGTTCAAAATCACGGAGCAAGTCGGACAGCACCCGTCCATCACCGGAGAGTTTTCCGTGCTTGAAGACCAAGACAGTGGGTGCACGATCAGTCCCTTCTCCGGTCTGCGTACACCCGATCCCCGCTGCTACCCAGAACACGAGTAAGAGTCCGGTCATCATAGATGTCGGAGGTCGTCCGGTTCGCGATCGCGCCCGCGATTCCAGAACGCCCACACCCTGCCGTCCGTGTCCTCGAACAGGGTCAGGTCGTTGCCCTCGACGGCAAAGCGCACCAGCAACGGCTCAGCGCCGCGGCGCGGGACCTTCGTCCAGGTGTCGTCGTTTTGCGTAACGGAGCAGGCATCCCTCGCGCAGGAACAGCTCGAGGTCCGCGGTGGCCGCCAAGAGCGCGAGCCCGAGCAAGTACTTCTGAACCTCTGTGGTCTCGGTGGCGTCCTT
>JAAUPT010000395.1 GCA_012032965.1 Nitrospira sp. | reverse complement strand
CTCCCAACACTTTGTGCCAGGTGTTGACAGAGACCCGAGTTTTACCATGCAGGGACTGGAAGATGGTGTGTAGGCGCTCGATGCGATGGGGAGGCAACTCCAAGGTTTGCTGGACTGTGTCAATGAGCCATCCCAGCACAATTTTGCGTGTAGAAAGGTGGGAGTCACCAGCCATCATCTTTTTCATGGAGGGGACATGCTTGCGAAGTGAAGAATCCTGAGCGTCAAGGGGGCGGAACACAGCATCAATGGAATGGAGGAGTCGACGAGATGGTTCAAGCGGGTAGGGGACGATCCTTGGATGGCTAGGATGAAGTCATCAACGTAAACATCGGTGGTCCGAACGGGTTTGGTGAAGGGGCGCAGGACTGGAGGCGCGGTGAGTGGTTGTCTAGAAGAATTTAGACAGGGTGGGGCTGGTGGCAATGTGGCAGGCACCGGGCCCAGAGTGGGAGTGACGGGGGAAAAACTGGCATCTAAATAGTGCTTAGATAGTTTTCCAACCGAAGAAGTACGATGGAGCAAGCGTACTGTGGCAGGGGTACAAATGCCATGAGGCACATGCACACCGTCGGGGAGAGGGGCTGGTGGCAGAGTCAGGCACCAGGCCAGGATCCTCCGGGCTGATGGCAGGGACAGAGGCATCAGGCCGTTTGAGGAGAGTGGAGGAGGCTCCAGAGGAGGCTCATCCAGATGAAAAGGTGTGCCGGCTGGAGGCTCAGAACAAGGCTCCAGACTAGCAGAGAGGGACGGGGCCAGAGCTGAGAGCAGGTCAGGCGCCGTATGTGTAGGATCCGTGGGAGGCGGGGGTGTCATAGCAGCCTCCTCCAAGGGATGAGGTGCAGGGTGGATATGGGCTGGCCATTGATTGGCTAAGTCAGCAACAGTTTCAGTGGCGGCACAGAAATAGGGCGGTTGAATCAATCCAGCCCATGGGGAGAACCAACGGAAGGGCAAGAAGTTGCTCTTCATTGGGAAATCGAGGTAATGCTACCGCAAGTTTGGCAATGGCACTGCCATTGAGCTGGATGCGATAGAAACCATCAGACAGGTCAACTTTGGAGAGATAGACAGGACCAAAACGTGGGTTGGCGTGACGGATCTGGTAGAGGATACGTTCCAGCGTACGACCAAATTGCATTGCCTCTTTGGGTGCAAGGGAGATTGTATCCAAATTGATGTCATAAAAGGATAAGTCCACAATCAAGCGGGGGCGGCGACCGCGTTGGGGGACAACACCCATGGGAGAAACCGGAGGCCAAGTAGATGGCCAAGACGCTGAAGGGCTTTGACGGTGCGATAGGGCAACACCAGCCAGAAGCCTTTCCGGGTGAAGTCAAGGAGTTCCTCGCGAAGGAAGGTAAGATGGTCACGGCAAGATTGGTGGGAGCCTCGCTTGACCCGAGCATCAAGTAGATTGGGAGGCCAGGGTTTTGGTGGCCATGATTGCGGGGAGCGCCATCGGTCTCCAGACGAGATAGCAGGGGAGCAGCAGGGTGTCGGGACCAGACACGTGGCTGGAGCTGGAGGTCACCGCGACCACGGATTGCACGGAGGAGCCGGGGCCAGCCAATGGAGTCAACAAGCGACATATAGTGAGCAATAATCTTACCAAGTTCATCCTCCTGCAGTTGAGCTTGGTGGGATTCTCTGTGTGTGGGAGATCGAGGAGGAGCAGAAGGGTGAGTAGTGGGGCCCTCCACTGGGCGCCCAGAGGGTGACACTGGAGGACAAGATTGGGGCCCTGGCACAGCCGCTTTTGGAGGCTGGGAAGAGGCAGCCCGGAGGTCTGTGGGAGGGGCCCGGGTGCAAAGGGGTGTGTTGGTGTAGCGTGTGGCCAGTTTGGGCTTCGGCGGCCGTGCAGGGCGCCCATCAAGGGCTTGGTGCTCTGCACGGCGTCCCCATCAGAGGGCAAAACCACCTTCACGGGCAATGCCGCGCTGAAGGCGCGCGCCGCCGCCGTGACAGTGCGGTCGATGCACGCCAGAAGCGATCCTTGCCGCCCGCCCGCCGTCCCTTCGGTCAGTTCAAGCGAACGCCGCGTTGCCGTGTCGATCTGCATCGCGGCGGATTGCCGTTCGGCCACCGGTGGACGCAGCAAGGGCAGGTTGCCGCGCTGGGTGATGTCGAGGTACTCGGCCACCGCCGCCATCGCCGCGATCTCTGCCCTGCCGAAGCTGCCGAAGGCATCGAGCGTGCCAACCTTGTAAAGATCGCAAAGCCGCTTCTGCCCGGCGGTGCTGTCGAAGGCGGCGGCGCCCTCGCCCCAGGCGGTGAGGTCGTCGTCGAACTCTCCGTCGAGGATGCGTTGCAGGCGGGGCCGGGAGACGCCAAGGCGTCGTGCAGCCTCGCTCTTGTTCTGCTCGCAGCGGACGACCATCGCGGCGGCAGCCGCCCGGACGATGTTGTGGATGGTATCGGGGAACGGGAGGACGTCATCGGCGACGGCGCCCCGGCGTGGCGCGGAGAACGCGGCAGGATCGAGCGTTCCCCGCGGTGAGAGAATCAGAGCCCGCTCGATCGCGTTGCGCAATTCACGGATGTTCCCAGGCCAGCGGTATCCGTTGAGGGCCACTCTCACCTCGGGGGTAAGCGCCGGCACCGGGAGTCGATACGCCTCGGCGAGGTTCGCACGAAGGCGTCGGCGAGGAGCACGACGTCATCGCCGCGATCCCGCAGCGGCGGAAGCACCAGCTGGATCACATTGAGCCGGAAGTACAGGTCCTGTACCAGGTCCTCGGACAACTCCGGATCCTTGAGGTACTGCCGGGCGAAGGCGCATAAGGGCCGATAATGTTCGCGGAACAACCGCTCAAAGGCCACTGATCCCCGGCCGCGATAGGCGCGAAATCCATCGCGGCGAAAGTACCCCGCTCCAGGAATGCCCCAGCGACCCGCCTCAGCGGTTCACATGCAGATATCCCTCCCGCTCGATCATCGAGCTGTCGACCTTGAAGAGGCGCAGGACGTAGAAATAGACACCTTCACTGAGCGGTTCTCCGGCGTCGTTCTCACCGCGGAAGTCCTTCGCCGCCGGATCGCCATGGAAGACCTGCTGACCGAACCGATCGAAGACGATGAGCTCAGCCGTGCGGAAACCATCACGCGCGGGATCCATGTGCCAGGAGTCATTCATGCCGTCGCCGTTCGGCGTGATGAAGTTG
>JAAUPT010000394.1 GCA_012032965.1 Nitrospira sp. | reverse complement strand
TGGTCGTCTCCCCGGGTCGAAGCGCTACCCGCTGGCGGAGGGCGTCGAGGTGGTGCCGTTGGGGGTTCTAGGAGAGCCTGGACGATTGTTCGGGGAGGGCAATGCCTGAGCCGCGCATGGACGGCCCGAAAGACCCTTCCGATCGGGGCTGCCAGCAACCCGCCCTACGATCAGCCGAACCCGAACCTGGCAATCAGCCGAGGGAAGGAAGCCCTCCTGGGTCCCACGGCCTACCGTAGGACCGCTAGTGCGAAGCTCCGCCGTCGCCGGGGCTCGGTCCAGCTGTGATGGCCTTGGCGCCAAGGGTTCGCGCTCGCGAAGGCGGCCCGGGAGGCTGAGGCACCCGGCTCGTGCGGGCAGGCGCCAGGACTCTCGTCTAGAATGCTTTTATGAAGCCTCGGATCTACACGGATACGTCGGTCCTCGGCGGATGCGAAGACTGGGAGTTCCGGGAGCCTTCGCTGCGCTTGCTGGAAGCCTTCGAGGCAGGCGAGATGAAGTTGGTCCTATCGGAGCTAACGATCCGCGAGCTTGAAACCGCTCCGGCAGCGTCCGGAAGATCCTCGACCGTGTGCCGGCCAGATTCATCGAGACCCTTGCCCTGTCCCGAGAAGCGGAAGAGCTTGCTGCGGCGTATGTCGAAGATGGTGCCATCGGCCAGAGCATGCACGCAGACGCGCTCCACATCGCCCTCGCGACCGTCGCTCGAGTCGATGTGCTGGTCAGTTGGAATTTCAAGCACATCGTCAACCTGCGGCGAATCCACGCTTACAACGCGGTCAACCTCAAGAATGGGTACCCCCTTCTCGAGATCCGCACTCCACGGGAGGTGCCAGGCGATGCATGAGCCCTCTTCGGAAGCCTTCGACTGTGTTCAGCAGATGCGGCAAGCCCGAGACCGTATCAGCGCCGAAACCGCCGGCATGAGCTACGACGAGCTGATCCACTGGCTCCGCTCCCATCGCTATTCGGACCCGACCTTGCAACGTCTGGCGGATCAGGCCGCCGAACAGGCGAACAGCGCGGAGCGCTCGGCACCGGTTCGCTAACAGGAGAGGCAGGGCGGCCGTCAACCCAGCTCGCTCGACGTAACCGCTCCCGCGCGACCCCCCACCTCTGCTAGAATTTTCGAAAGCATGCACGAGCAAGCTCCGGATGCCGGCTTGCGGTGAGTCGCCGAGCGGCAACCACCACGGTGGTCAGCAAGCGAAAGTGGAGTCGTGCCTTCATGGCCACCGGGAGTTGGCCTGCCGTCTCGCTGCGCCGCCCACGACCCGAAGCAGGCTCTCTCGAGCTGGAATGCGCTCGCAACGGCTGGCTCCGCACTGCCGACAGCAGGAGGACACCGAAGGCGGCTTGAGACCCCTGCGGAACGGACCGACAGCCCAAGACTAACCGAAACGGAGCCCCCATGCGCGTCTTCATCAGCCACTCCTCGCACGACAAGCCTCTGGTCGAAGCGCTCGCCCTTGCGTTGCACGAGCGGGGGATCGAGCCCTGGCTCGACAGATGGGAAATCGGCCCGGGGGACGACATCGTGGCGAGCATCAACGCCGGGCTCGACGAAGCGCCGGCGGGGATCGTGGTCTTCTCGGCGCATACGAAGAGCAGCCGATGGGTGGAGGCGGAGGTCAGTTATCTGACCTACGCGCGGATCGTCGAGGGCAAGGTCCTGATCCCTGTGGTGCTGGGGGAGGGAGCGTGGGTGCCGCCGCTGCTGCGGCCCCTGGCGAGGCGGGGGATCGAGGAGATCGAGGCCATTGCGGACGCCCTGCTCGGGAGGCGGGGCGGAAGCGAAACAGTTTTCCCCGGGCAGGTGCGTTGGACTGCCAAACATTGGCATAGTGCAGCCATTGACCCTCGACACGCCTCCATGTACTCTCACTGTAACACTCTTCCGCATGGGAGCACCAATGCACCTCGCAATTATCCCCGATGGGAATAGGCGCTGGTCGAAAAGGCGTAGAGGCTCGCTCCATCAAGCTTATGCAATAGGCTTCTGCAACGTTGTAGATATCTCACTCCGCTCTCCCGCATGGGGTATCAAGCACCTTACGTTCTACGGCCTTTCCGGAGAGAACCTTCGAAAGAGACCCGCCGAGCAGGTTGATTCCCTGTTCTGGCAGATCACTGACTCCATGGCTGTCGCAAACCCTCTATTTCAAGAGCAGGGGCTCAGAGTGAGATTCCAAGGCGACCTAGAAAGTCTCCGGCCCGACTATCAGACCGCCCTGGCAGAAATCACAGAGACCTCTCAGTCCTTGACAAACCCCCTCCTAATTATCGACATACTGGTAAATTATAGCCCCGAATGGGACCTCGTTGACTACCCACAGCACTTACAAACCGAGAGCATCCCAGAAATCGACATAATATACAGAAGCGGCGCCACCAGACGGCTCTCGGGCTTTCTTCCTATCCAGTCATCTTATGCAGAGCTATATTTCTCGAAACGACTCTGGCCGGACATCAACCACCTTGAGATTCATCGAGTCATTAGCGACAAACTCCGCATCCCGAGCCTGAAGGGCCGCTAAGAATCTACCATCTACTGCCTAGACTTCGATCTATGTCCTCGGACCGAGACCTGAACCGCCCCAAGGTGGCAATCATTCCTCATGCCGGAATTGCTCTAAGCCACGTGCTTCGAGGAATCGCCTTACAGCGACTGTTACACGACAGATTCGACACACTCCTCGCCCTGCCCACCAAAGCCAAGGCTTTTCTCACAAGCCATTTTCGCGATCTGAGATGCGAATGGGTATCGTGGCCCTTTGGCCACAATGACGCGCTCGACTCTAGCTTCGGCGCGACAATTACTCAGCTACGGGGGACAGCCTCGCAACTCGAGAAAATCTTTGCCGCTTTTTCCCCAGACTTTGCAATTGGCCTCCCTGGTTTTCACTCTTCGTTCTTGTGTGAGATGCTGGGCGTTCGACACATTGCCGTCCTCCACGGACCGTGGCTGCTCCCAGAGTATAGACTCGAGAGGCCCTCAAGAGACGAGAAGGCTGTGCTCGACGCCTGGGAACGCTCTATCGAAATAACCGACACCGCAACACGCTTGATCGCCTTCGCAATGGGACACAGATATTGTGGCTATCGGCAGTGGCTAGAGGAACAGCGAGCAGTAATTGCTCAGGAATTTGCCATAAACTATTGGC
>JAAUPT010000393.1 GCA_012032965.1 Nitrospira sp. | reverse complement strand
GCTACCCGCAGTTCAACAGGCCCGTGAAGCGGCCCGCCGCACGCAATGCAGGAATAATCTCAAGCAGCTGGGTCTGGCTCTGCACAACTACCACGATGCACATAATGGACTCCCACCTTCGCGGATTGAAGACTGGGATGCATATTTTGCCGGAAGCTCGACGTTTCCTGGCTGGTGGAGCTGGCAAACCCGGCTGCTGCCCTACCTGGACCAGTCCTCGCTCTACGCGATCGTCGACTACGAAGCAGACGGCTTCGAGTGCAATCCTGCCTACAACCAACTGTTCGAAAAGAGCCTGCCGGTTCTGACCTGCCCCAGTGATCCAGGAACGCCGGCCGTGTTCGTGGATGATTCCTATTGCCCGTTTTCGGTGCGATATGCCAGCACTAATTATTTTGCAGCCCGAGGCAGCAACAGGGTCCACAATCCGTCTACCTGTACGCTTCTTCCCCAATTCATCAAATGCAACGGAGTCTTTCCCAAAGTGGGGGTCTCGGTGAAGATCGACGAAATCAAAGATGGTACCTCTAATACAATCGCAGTCGGCGAACGACCGGCCGACGCAGGCATTCCTCCAGTCCGGTTTCATCGACGCACACGCGCGGCTCCCAATCAGTGCGCGGACGACGTCGTTCGACCCGGTCACGCTCATCATCGATTTCATCTTCGCGCGCCAGCTGGAGATCGTCGACGCCGGTCTCGCCGCCCCCTACGAAGAGGCCCTCGGCGGCGCCGGCCCCTCCAAGAGGTTGGTCTACACGCTCTATCTCGAGCTGGTCGGAACACCCCGGCCCGCGGACTGATTCCCTCTTCGCGAGCTGCTCGGCAGCGAGACCACCGCCTTGCGGCCCAGAGCCGCCCAGCGAAATGCCTATGGTATTCTCGCGTTGCTTGTTCCCCGCTGACACGCCGAAAGCCTCGGGCGGGGTTATTTTCTCCCTCCTTGCCGATGGCCCTGGAACCTGTCAAGAAACGAGTCATCGCGTTCGTTGACGGGCAAAATCTCTTTCATGCCGCCCGCGAGGCTTTCGGCTACACCTACCCGAACTTCGACCCGAAAAAGCTGGCTCTCTCCATCTGCGAGGCTTGGGGTTGGAAGCTCACCCAAGTTCGCTTCTATACGGGCATTCCGACGGCGTCGGACGACCCTTTCTGGAATCACTTCTGGACCCACAAGCTGGCTCAGATGGGCCGGCAGGCCGTCCATACCTACTCCCGGCCGCTTCGCTACCATCCAAGAACCGTCAGGCTCGCCGACGGTTCGGAGCACACCTATACGGTCGCCCCACGAGAAGGGTGTCGATATCCGTATCGCTTTGGACGTCGTCGGACTGTCTCTGGCGAATGCTCTGGACGTTGCGCTGGTCTTCAGCCAGGACCAGGATCTTTCCGAGGTAGCTCAGGAGGTCCGGATGATCGCAGGTCGGGAGCGGCGCTGGATCAAAATGGCCTCAGCTTTCCCCGTCAGCCCTCAATCGACCAATACCCGCGGAATCGACAAGACGGATTGGATCCGGATCACTGCTGTCCAAAACAATCCGCCCCAGAGGCCAAGACCCCCGAAAACAGGGGCCTGAGGCGCCCAGAATCCGCCGAACCGAGGTCCAGGCCCCCTGGGTTCATCGTAGCGGCTGTCCAAGTCCTGCGAAGCCGAGGACGAACTGTTCCGGCAGCGGGGTCTCCGGTGGCGTTTGAAACGGGTTGTCCAGCCACTCCTTGAGGTCCCGGTAGGTGAACAGGTTGAGCCGGAGCATCGATGCGAGATTGGAGAACGACCAGCGAGCCTGGGAGAGGTGATGGAGCCAGCGAAGAAGCAGCAGGGCGATCAAGGCTGTCCAAATCTGAATCCGCAGAGCGTTCTCGCTCGTGCCGATGAACGTCTTGACCTTCAGGTTCTGCTTCAAGGCCTTGAAGAAGAGTTCGATCTGCCAGCGCTCACGGTAGATGGCCGCTATGGTCGTTGCCCCGAAGCCAAGGTGGTTGGTCAACAGCACGATCTCGCGCTCCCTCTCCGGGTCCCAGACCACCACAAGCCGCAAGAGCTCCGGGCAGGCCTTCTGTCCCTTGGAGCTGCTCAGGCGGATGATCTCGTCCGCCAGGATCGGCCGGTTCTTCGGCACCTCTCTGTGCTCGACGAGCTCATAGACGGTCCCCTCCTTGAGGCGCGTGACGAAGAAGACCCCGCTACGGGTCCATCGCCCGAAGAGGGTGAAGTCGTTGTAGGCGCGGTCCATCGCCACGACCGAGCCCGGCTTCATCTGCAGCGACTGGGCGATGCGTACGTCGGCTTGCTTTCCCTCGGTGATCACGGCGTAGGAAGGCATGTAGTCGCTGTGGTCCAGCAGGACGTGGACCTTGACGCCTCCCTTGGTCTGGAGATAGCTGGCCCAGGGAAACAGCTGGAGACACAAGGAGATGGTGGTGGAATCGAGGGACAGCAGCCGGTTCTTGAACCGGAAGGCCTTTGCCTTCGGCAGGCCCAAGCTCTGGTGGGACCGGAACCGTGCGAGCAGAGACCAGAAGAGGGATTCGTACAGACCAGCCGGCCGGTGCTGATTCGCATAGGCCAAGGTCGACTTGTTGGGCGCTCGGTCGATGCCGAGGTGATTGAGCTTGCCCAAGCAGCAAGCCAGCCCGTTGCAGACCTCGCGCAGGGAATCCGCTCGGGCCAAGTGGCAGAAGATCATGGCCACACACTGGGTCCAGCAGGTGAAGCCCTTGGCGGCCCGCTCGGCCCCGTACTTCTTGACGGCGCGGGCAAACTCGGTGCGGGAGACATGCTGCAACAGTTGACCGAACAGGCTCACATTCCGTACCATCACCAAGCCCTCCTCAACTTTCCTGCTGGTGGTTGTTGCGAGTCTTCACAGGACTCGCGGGAGGGCAATTCTACCGTTGATTGGGGCGACCTACCTCGCGGTCAAGTCTGGCTCACAGCAGGACCTGGAAATGAAAAACCGCAAAGTCCGGGAGCTTGTCTTGGACAGGAGTGCTCTCGAACCAACCATTGAAGGACATGACCCAGGCTACGGCGGGCATCATCAGGCATGACGAATATTCGTCATTGTATATAGATCGCTCTGGGCGATGGGCGAGCACTGGCGATCCTCTCCGATCGCTGACTTCGAGCGCCTCAGAAGAAACGGGGGACACGATTTCCCACCATGCTGCTT
>JAAUPT010000392.1 GCA_012032965.1 Nitrospira sp. | reverse complement strand
ATGATCAGGCAGAACTAAAAAAAATGACAAAACAAGAATGCCCCCCACTGCATCCCCCACGATCCGGGTACCCACTGATTCCCCAAAGAGACCATGTACCCCAAACCCCTATGACGAACAGTGCGATCTTCTTTGGATGACGCACAAATAGGCCTGAGCGTGCTAGGGCAACGGCGGTAAGATACACCATTCCATGTCCTGGAGGGACATAGGCAGGAACATTTTCAAAACGATAGGTGTACCCCCCCATATAGATAGAGGCAAAATGTTCACCGACTGTTGCAAATATAACGGCAATGGCCACTTGAACCTTGGTTTCCTTGGTCTCTCCGAACAAGAGGCAACCGAGAAAGAGCCAAGCGAGTCCACCTAAGAGTTGTTGTCGGTCAACAGAGGCACTAATTTCAAAAAGTGAACTAAGACCAACGCACAAGAAGGTCAATGCAGCTATGAGGTAATCGCGGGTTCTGTGTCCGCTGCCTTCAGCATCCGGAAAATGGCGGAGAGCAGTTCGCTGAAAAGCACTAAGCCAAGATGCAGAAGAAGATATGCGAGAAGAGGCACTCATCGGGTCCATCACGAATACTTCAAAGCTGCATCTGCCGGAACACTGGAAACGGGGGAGTACGTATCGACAGCAGGAGGAACCATAGCAATAGGGGTATCATACAGAACTGTTTGCAAATCAGCAATATAGATGGGCTAAGGCCATCATAGTGACCATTGGGTGTCAGATAAAATAATTGAGGAAGCGGAGGAACAAAAACGCCGATCTGTCTTGCCATCTTGCGATGGGGACAGATCGGCGTTTAAGCTAGAACAGGACTACCTAGGTTCCCAGGCGTGTAAACACTGGGAGAACAGGTGCCCAGATCGGATTGATGAGTCGTTCACCTGACTCAGTCCAGGACATAACCAATCCTGCGAAGCGCTGATCCGGATCGTGGAGAATGTCCACCAACCGCTGCACCTCCCACAGAACGTCCTTGGATTCAATATTGACCTCAACGGTTTGACCAGGTTCAATGGCGCTTTCCTTGTCCATTGTCAGGCCTGCCGCTGCAACCAGCTCGGCCGGATAGTTTGGATCAAGTTTAGTCGATCCGAACGAGTTGGTAAACCGGATGCCTGCTGTTGTGAACTCCCCAATCGTTACCGGCTCCGTGCCGTTATTGGTCGCACGAATCTGAAAACGGAGCGCACGACCAGGTACATCGTACTCGGCATGGATCACCTCAACCACCATCGGGTTGGGTTTAATCGGCATTGGCTTGATTTTGGCCTCACCCGCCTGGAGAGGTACTGAGACAGGGTGCCGCGCATCTGCAGCCAAATACCCGACAGTGACCACAACCAGTACGAAGACCAACATGGCCGCTCCGAACTTCCGATCCATCGGGTCAAGCAAGATCTCGTCTCCATAGGCTGCAAGGACACGAGCTCGGATCAAGTACATAGGGCGGATCATGTACCACCCAACCCACAGAATAGCCACGGCTGCCCAGAACAGGTGCCACATGATGCCTGTGGCCGTGCCCATTGTTTCAGAGTCAAATGTTTCACCGGTCAGCGTCTTAATCGGATTGGTAAAGTCCGAATAATTGCCGGTGATGTCCATCCATCCACCGGGTCCAGCGATTGGACCTGCGTCCTTCACCGCGAACATGGGGTGGATGTGATGGTGGCCTGGGAGTCTGGCTTTTAGCGTGACGACGTATTCGTAGTCACGACCAATTTCCATTGGACCGGAGACGAACATCGGTTCTCCGTTCACTTTCGAGCTGAGACGTACGAAAACCGAACTCGGGGAGCCGACGTTGAGGAAGGTCCGGTTCGGTTTCACAACTGCCCGAGGCCAGTCCTCTGACAAATGAAACTTGCCCTTCAACTCGGTTACGTCATTGATTGGAGTTGATTTCCCAACCCATTCAGTATCGTACCAATTTACAGTACGCATCCGAAGGAATGGTTCCTGCGAACGTTCTCCGTGAGCGAACGCAGGTGTGGTATCAACAAACACTGGTGTCAGGGCCAGTGTCGCCACCCCGCAGAATCCTATTACAAAGTGTTTGAAGAGGTGTTTCGCGTTCATGCTTTCCCCCCAGAGAGTTTTGCCTTATCGCTATGTGCGAGCGTCGCGTAGGCGAACACGTCGTACACTTTTGTCGTTTTATCCCTGTCATCCGTCAGGTAGAAGTAGGACGTGCAGAAGAACTTTCCGAACTGCCACCAGAGGATGTACATCAACGATGATGCGAATGCGGCGAAGAAGGAAGAAATCATGGTGCTGTGACCACCGAAGGTCCGCAGCGATCCAACCTCGATCATTCGGATGTATTCCGGGGTCCCGGTACGAATATACGCGAAGCCCATATAGTCTGCCCATGAGAGCAGCGTGCCATCCACGACGAGCGGCGTATGGCTATAGGCAAAGATGGCCCAGTTGGTCGGATAAAACAGGATCGCAAACATCCAGGCTCCGATGACGGCCGTTAGCGTCCAGTTTCTGGTCAACAACAGCACGCAGTCCAGAACGATTGCGCTGGGAAGCAACGTAGACGGCATGACAAAGTTGACGGGGTAGTTGGACCACCACCACCAAGCAGCCCAGATGGTCACCCACTTCCCGGCAAGAAGGGCCAGAATACAGATGGTCGCTCCGAATGGCTGCCTGTAGTTCACCCAGTTGTAGTACTGAAGCGCAGCGCAGAACGTGATAGCGGTGATTGGGGTGACAATCGGCCACCACTGCCGGTCCTTCCAGTCAATCCAGAAGTCCCAGTCTCCGGCGAGGAGATCGAAGTGCATGTGGAACGTTCCGATGATGGTGACAAACAAGATCGGAATAAAATAAATGTAGTCAATGTGCCTGGACATTGCGACGCCTTCAGGCGGCAATTTCGCGGCCTTAATAATCTCATCGGTTCTAAACATGACTGACATCCTCCGTCATTCCAGCCGGTCCAAAGGCGGCCCGACGCTCTGTGTTTGGTGCGCCAAAGCCACCTTTGAATGCCGACCTATAGTTATTTAGACTACTCGCCATTACTTCCTATCAGTAGCCGGTCTTGGCTCCGGTGCCTACCTGGCTGGGGAACGGATCCAGGATGGTCTTGGGCGCATTGTTCCAGATCACGTCCGCCAGGTTCGACATACGGCTCACGATCTGTGCCGCC
>JAAUPT010000391.1 GCA_012032965.1 Nitrospira sp. | reverse complement strand
CCTTCACCAGCTCTTTACCCTCCAAACAAAGAGAGGTGGCCGGATACGAGTCGGAGGCCGGTACTCACTACCGAATAGGTGTACAGGGAATGGTCGATTGGTGATCGACCAGTAGCAATCAACTCATGATCTGAAGCAATAGGCATATCCAAGGAGAGGAGGCCGAGAAATGAGATCACTATTTCAACCACAGCGTTGGTGGCGACGGTTGCTGATGCTGCACGCTGTCCTGCTATTGGGGAGCATGGTGGCGGCACCGCTGTTCGCCGCCGAGACACACGATTCTTCTCAAACGGGTCACGCCACACCGGTGGCCATGCCGGGTGGGCCCAGCAGCTCAAGGGCCAGACGGTTGTGGAGAACGCCATCGAGGGCCGCGCCGACAATGCGCAGAAGATGGAGATGCAGCACCATCGGTTGATGGAAAAATTGGAACAGCAGGCCCAAAAGGATGCCAAGGCTCAGCAGACGTCGGGCGCCTTCAACAATATGTCGATGATGCACCAATATATGGGGCAGGACGGCAGTAGTTTCCTTCTCATGACGGATTCGAACAAGGGTGAGCCGGTCTTGACCTCGGGAGGGAAATGTCCGGCCGGAGTGCCGACCAAACAATTTGATGTGTCGATGATCAACATCGAAATCACCTTGAATCGCTGGCTCGACTTTTATCCGGGCTATATGTACCTGTTGACTGAGGATCTGGAGAACGCTCGGGCCGAAGAGGCCACGAACAGGGAAGCCCGTGAAAAGGATGGGTTTGAACCAGGGGCCGTCAGCACCGGCCTACAGGGCGACGTGATTCAACCATTAGTCCTCAGGGCGAATCAAGGCGAATGTGTCAGGATGATCTTGCGCAATCACATGGAAGGGGAAGATGGCAGCCTGTTCATCCAAGCGTCGAGCATGGTTGTAAGCGTGACCGGTAAAGCAGCCACGACGACGAATCCTGATTCGATTGTGGCACCCGGCAAGGCGCAAGAATTCGAGTGGTACATCCATCCGCAGATGCAGGAGGCGTACGGCAATTCCACTCGTATAGCCACGATCGCGAACTGACGGTCCTGGGTCTCTTCGGTGCCTTTATTGTGGAGCCGCAGGGGGCCAGGTACCTTGATACGCTCGGAAGCGGAGGGCCTGCTCCGGAGGTCAAGAGTGGCTGGCAGGTAAATATTGACAATGCGTCGGGACCCGATTTTCGAGAGTTCGTGTTGTTCTACCACGAAGTCGGGGATGAGGCCTTTCGTCCCTTGAACAAGAAGGGGGATTTCTTGCCTCAGCGCGATCCGCTGACAGATGCCTATCGTCCTGGTGGGCGCGCGATCAATTACCGCAGTGAACCCTTCGGCATCGATCAGATGCATTTGCAGCACGAGTATTTCGGGTTTGAGGACGAATCGTTGGCCTATAGCTCCTACACGTTTGGGGATACGCCGACCACGATCGCCCGCGGCTATCTGGGTGATCCGGTCAAGTGGCGGCTCGTCCATGGTGGGTCGGAAGTGTTCCATTCTCACCATCCGCATAGTGGATCGATTCGCTGGCAACGCAGTCCTGGTACCGAGCCCAACAACATGTGGGCGATGGGTCAGGATGGTCCGGTGAAATATCCAGTCGTCCGAACGAAGTCCGACCGTGTGGACGTTGAAGTCATTGGTCCGTCCGAAGCGTTGGACCTCGAACCTGAGTGTGGCGGCGGCGGCTGTCAGCATCTAGCGGGTGAATTTCTCTATCACTGCCACGTTGCGCACCACTATGTCGCAGGGATGTGGGGCTACGGCCGGTTCTACAACACGCTCCAAGTCGGGGAGGCCCACACGGACAGCATGCCGGATCTCCGCGAGCTGCCGGATCGCGCCGGCCGGATGAAGCTGGGTGTGTCGTCCGATAAGCTGATCGGGAAGACTGTTGATTGGTTCGGCAAGACGTTCAAAATTGTGGACAAGAATCAGAAGACCAATTGGAAATCGAATCCGGCGATCGTGAACATTAAGGATTGGGTTGAGATGTTCGTGCCCGCGCAGGGGAAGCCCGGCCATACGGACGACGAAAAGGGTCAGATCATGGCCTATGACGCGACCGTCTGGGATTGGAAGTGGAATGGCAATGTGGCGGTCGGCGAACGGGAAAGCACCGCCAAATATCCGAAGTACACATGGGCAGCCAAGTGGGACGACAGCACCAGGCCAGCCATTCTCTTTGACCCGACGACCGGGAAAATGGCGTGGCCGTTGTTCAAACCACACTTTGGAAAACGTGTCCCGTTCTCGGCCAATCACAACGGAGCACCGTGGCTGGAACCGATTCACCAGGACGCCAAGGGTGAGCGGACCTCCGAGCCGGCCATGCCCGGCGAGCAGGGGCGGTGGAGTCTCTGCCCAGAGAATGCGAACCGGAAGCATTACAACATTCACTTCATTCGCTTGCCGATTACGCTGGCGAAGAAGCAAGGCAATGAACCGCCTATCGTCGACAAGGACGGGTTGATCTACGTGTTGCACGAGGAAGAACGGTTGACGAGAGGGAATGATGACCTCAAGGTGCCGGCGGTTATCCGTGCCAACGTGTATGACTGTGTCGATGTCATTCTTACGAGTGAGTGGAATGACGACGATTACACGAATTTCCAGTCGTCGAAGATCAACATTCATCCACATTTTTTCCAGTTCGATACCGGAAACTCGGACGGTGTCATTTCTGGGTTTGAGTACGAGATGTCGGTTCGACCCTTCACCATGTGGGGGAAGAAGACCAAGCATGGCTTACCTGCGCCGATGGTGGCCAAGCTTGTGAACGGAGTAAAGGCCGGCGCGACTTCAATCAAGATTCAGATGGCTCCAGGTGCCACGAAGTTCCATGTGAACACTGAAGTCATGGTGGGCATGGATTGTTTGCAGAAAGGTAACGATCCCACGGCATCACTCCCGCGGGACAAGAGCTGTCAGGAAGTCGCCCGCATCAAGGAGATCAAGGGCGATCGGATGACATTCTTCAAACCGCTCAAACACCATCATCCGGCCAATGACCTGGTATCACCAGAGTTCGTCCGGTATCGGTGGTGGGTCGATGTCGATATGGGGACTGTGTTTTGGCATGACCATGCATTCGGCGCCACGACATGGCCACACGGAGGATTCGGCGTCACGATCGTGGAACCCTATGGGTCTACCTATCACGATCC
>JAAUPT010000390.1 GCA_012032965.1 Nitrospira sp. | reverse complement strand
TCTGAAAGAATGGCAAAGTCCGTGAGGCCATTCCATTTTCGAAGATGGCCTCAACTGACGGGTCCGGTCTTAGTCAGGGCTTTGGTCAGCCGAAGGGACATTGCCAAATTAGAGCGCTGGACGCCGCTCGCCAAAATTTCGGCAGGCCCTTGGGGATCAAGCCGTGTTGGTGAAGGAAGCGGTTCTTAAGGGGTTTACGAAGTCAGATGATGTGTCGGTCGTCTCGCTGGTTGAGCCGCTGCTGAAGGACCCAGAGGTCCGGGTGCGTGTGGCGGCAGCCGAGGTTCTCTGTCATCTGAAACGCTCGAAGGCGTGCGACTTGCTGCTACGGTACGCGAAGGCGCCGAATCCCGATGAACGAACGTCGGCGATTCGTGCATTGGTGGAGCGGCAATCGTCAAAAGTATTTCCGATTCTCATGGAGGCGAGCCAACACAAGCAACCATCGGTGCGAGGAGCTGCCGCGACTGGGTTTGGCCATATGCCATCGGCGCAAGCTGTACCCGTGTTGACGCGACTTCTGAGGGATCCACTCACCCCTGTTCGGATCGCTGCTGCGGTGAGTCTAGGAAAGATGCAGGGTTCTGACGCACGGTCGCCACTGATCAACGCGCTCGATGACCGCGACTCCGCAGTGAGGGCGTTTGTCATCGGTGCGCTTCTAGAGCTGGGCGAACGGTATGAGATCGTCGCCAGCTCAGTTCGAACGCTCATCAATACGAAAGAGCCGGCGGTTCGTGCTGCCATGGCAAGGGCCTTGGGGCATGCGGGAGAGGTGAATCGAGAGCCGGTGCGGTCGGCGTTGATGTTGCTGGTTCAGGACCCCGTGCCACGTGTAAGGATAGCAGCGATCCGATCGATGGCGAAGATCGAGAGGGCGAGCACGATGGAGATGTTCAAAGAGAACCTGCATGACGAGGATGATGCTGTTCGAGCCACGGCAGGGGGTGCCATTTTAACAGTCGCTGCTCCGAACGAATAGGTGCAAAGGTGAGCTGTGGTTCCGGCATTGCTCTTTAAGCGTGTGATACGATGATTTATGAAATAAGTGTTCGGAAGGAGTGTGCTTCGATGTTCATGCGATTTGTAGTTTGCTCGGCGTTGTGGAGCCTCGTGTTTGGTCAATCCATTTCATTCGCCGACGACCGATCTGCTCATGATCCAGTCGAGTTCCTAGCCGCCAAGGATGGTGCCCCGATGATCGTGGTTCCAGCCGGCTCGTTTCCAATGGGTGTACCAGATGGAGATCGAGACGGGGGTCGGGACGAATATCCGCGCCATGAGGTGTTTGTGGACACGTTCGTGATCGACAAGTATGAAGTGACGAGCGGCCTGTATCTGGCCTTTGTTAAGTCCACAGGACACCGCGTGCCGCAGAATCCGAAGAACCCAACGCGAAATCTTTGGCAAGGCGAGAGTATCACAGACTCCCTTGTTGATCGGCCGGTGATCAACGTTGACTGGTTCGATGCCGCAGCGTACTGCAAATGGGTGGGTAAACGGCTCCCGACGGAAGCTGAATGGGAAAAGGCCGCCAAAGGGACGTCCGACAGGCGGTTTCCATGGGGGAATGTGGAACCGACGGCCAAGCATCTCAATTACAATCAACGTTGGATTGGGGAGAAGACCCTCATGCCTGTTGGGAGTTATGAGGCGGGCAAGAGTCCATTTGGAGTATACGATATGGCCGGTAACGTCTGGGAATGGGTCAATGACTGGTATGACGCTCAGTATTATGAGAAGAGCCCGCAGAAGAACCCTCAGGGTCCAGAACCTGGTGTGAAGAAGGTTATTCGCGGTGCAGGATGGCAAAACGAAAACGCCCACCGTCCGTATCTTTACCCGCGTAGAGAGCGATCCGACGATTCGCAATGAGTCTACAGGGTTTCGGTGCGCAACCGATGCTCCGTTGAAATAATCAATGGACACTCACTAAAATCTAAAATCCGTCGCCCCCTTCCGAGCGTGCTCAGACGATCATGTCGAGAACCTACAGTCGTGGCACATCATCATGGTCTAGGCCGTTTTGGTGTAATAAGACGGTAGAGCGATTGACTAGTTCGGGGCCTCTGGTGAAGTCTTTGCATCGCGCGCGCAACGGAAGCCGAGCCAATTCATCTTGGTATTTGGGTCTGTCCCGTTGCGTTGCGCGGTTCGTACGCTTGGGGTGCTGTCGATCCAACTGCCGCCACGAAAACTCCGCTGAGTTCCCTTCTCAGGTCCCTTAGGGGCTTTATCGGGTGCTGTTGCATAGTATTTTCGATCATACCAGTCGGCAACCCACTCAGCCACATTGCCGGACATTTGGAAGGCGCCGTATGGGCTTACGGCATTGTCGTACTTGTCGACAGAAATGATCGGTGGATAGAGCAACAGCCGTTCAGGACGATCGCGTACTGGGCCTGACAACCCTGTTCGACCGAAGTTTGCTCGTGACAACCCAGCCATCTGATTGCCCCAAGGATAGATTCGTCCATCCTCTCCGCGCGCGGCTTTTTCCCATTCGGCTTCCGTTGGGAGTCGTTTGCCGGCCCACTTGCAATAGGCGTCGGCCTCAGCCCAAGATATATGCATGACGGGATGATTCGACATCGTGTCCTGGAAGTTTCCGCCATCATACTGCCAGTCGATCAGAGGCGGCAGATCATGAGCCAGGACGTATTTCAGAAATTGGACGGTCGTGACTTCAAATTTGTCGATTTCGTAGGCGTCCAGATAGACTTTGCGCTGCGGGATTTCGGCTTGGTAGGCGTTCCGATCCACCTTCTTGTCGCTTCCCATCACAAACTCCCCAGCGGGAATCATGATCATGTCGTCATACGCTGGAAGTTTGGCTCGCTCCTCCGCCAGTCGTTTTCCTTCAGGAGTCCACTGCCGAACAACATCGGCTACGTCCAATGCAAGTGCTCCATCCATAGCGATCAGTCCTGTCAGTGCAATGCCTAAGGCAATTCGATAAACTCGCACGATCCATCCTCCTCTCCATCTTACATATGTGGCTCGTTCTGTTGGTGCTCCGGTGCGTCGAATGCTTCCAGTGGTTGAAAATTCACAGGTAGGTTGAAGAGGTAGTCTGACACGGAGCGCATTTTTACATGTTGATACTCGACGATCCAGCTACCGTCTTTCTTGGCAAGCTTCATGGGAAAATGTATGTCTGTCGCGACCCACTGATA
This sequence comes from Nitrospira sp., assembly GCA_012032965.1. GTDB lineage: Bacteria > Nitrospirota > Nitrospiria > Nitrospirales > Nitrospiraceae > Nitrospira_D. The sequence goes on along the minus strand of JAAUPT010000390.1, from coordinate 5 downwards.
GTACG
>JAAUPT010000389.1 GCA_012032965.1 Nitrospira sp. | reverse complement strand
CACAGACCTGATGCCAAAAGATTGTCCAGCACCTGCGCTTCGGTCAGGCTGGCCAGTTGGTCGACAGGGTAGGCCGCAAAAGTCTCCTCGTCTTCGGTTTCGTCGAGCCGGATGACGACCGACTGGAGCAGGCGTTGCGCTCCACGATGGATCGCACTCACCTTGCCGGCACCCGGAGCCGTGACGCGTACACCGGGCAACTTCTTGTGCTCAAACAGCGCTTGGCCAAGCTTCACCTTATCCCCTTCGGCTACCAGTATGGTTGGTTTGAGATCGATATGATCCACGCCGAGCACGCCGACGTGGCGGACAGGTTTGGCCGCATAGACGCGCTGTTCCGGTTTCCCACTGATCGGCAGATCCAACCCGTGTGTGATTCTGATGTGCATAGAAATTCTGATCGGATTATGGCTGTCGTGGCGCGGCGATCCGGCGACCGTTTATGTGAACGGTCAGAGGTCGTGGTCCCAGGCAGCGTACTCGTCTACAACAATAACTGAACCCCTTGGGGTGTCCACTGCAGTTGCTGTTTCGTCACAAACCGTTTACGTGCCACCTGGTCCATCGTGAACTCGATAAACGCGGTACTGAACAGTATCGCCCTGCTGGTACAACTCAGCGAAGTTCTGAATGAAGTGGTGATTGGTGAGAATGTAGGTCTCAAACTCGGTGACACCGCGCAACAAGGTGACCATGACGTGCGACCATGCCATACCAGAGGTAATGTTTCAAGCTCTCCAGGCCTGTTCCACGTCTGTGTCGAGCTCAGCAGGCCGTTTGGCCTTCCGGTATGGAATGTGCGCATAGCCTCAATGGACTCTCTCCAGCTGATGCGAGTTCGGCTGAACAAATGCTAGTGAGTAGTGCATATGACCTCAGTTCGCCGTATTTGCGTAAACGCGGAGCTATTTCGCTCGATCGGGCCATCTTTTCCATCGTAACTCCATTAATTCTCACGTTGAGACATCCGCCGTGAACTGTGTATGGTACAAGAACTGATTAAGGAGATCTTCAATGCGATTGACCACATACAACCAAGTATCAATTCCCTCATTTATGTACGGCACGGCATGGAAAAAAGAGGCGACGACAGGACTGGTGTTGCAGGCTGTGGAGGCCGGATTCACCGGAATCGATACAGCCAATCAACTGGTCCATTATGATGAAGCGCGTGTGGGGGAGGCGCTCCTGCAATTATCGACGCAGGGAATCACACGTGACAAGCTGTTTTTACAAACGAAGTTCACCCCGGTAGGCGGCCAGGACCATCGGCTGCCCTACGATGCCCGTGCGAGCATCACGATGCAGGTCGCACAATCTCACAAGAGTTCGCTCGCCCATCTGCACACGGACTATCTCGACTCCTATGTGCTGCACGGGCCCTATTCGCGGCGTGGGTTAGGGGCTGAAGATTGGGAAGTTTGGACGGCGATCGAATCGCTCTACGATGCGGGCACAACGAAGATGATCGGAGTGAGCAACGTATCGGCTGACCAGCTGACCCTGCTCTGTGCCAAAGCGAAATACAAGCCGATGGTGGTACAGAACCGCTGCTATGCAGCCTTAGGATGGGATAAAGAAGTGCGGGAGATTTGCCAGACTAACCATATAATTTACCAGGGGTTCTCACTCCTGACTGCAAATCGAGAAGTCTTTGCTGACCCGGCCATTCGCACCATGGCGTCCAAGTATCAGACCGGCCCCGCCCAAATCGTGTTTCGTTTTTCGCAGCAGATCGGCATGCTCCCCTTGACGGGAACAACCAATTCCAAACACATGGCAGAAGATCTTCAGTGCGAGCAATTTACCCTCTCGCCGGATGATCTGGCCGTGATCGAGACCATCGGGCAATAGGGCTGGCATGAAAATCTTGGTCAAGCGGGTCTATGAACCGGTCGCCAAGTCCGATGGGTTTCGGCTGCTGGTCGATCGGCTGTGGCCAAGGGGACTTTCTAAGTCTGACGCCAAGCTTGATCTCTGGCTGCCGATCTCGGGCCATCCACCCTGCTTCGACAATGGTTCAACCACGACCCCGCTCGGTGGACCGAATTCTACCGCCGCTACCATGCCGAGCTGAAAGAGAAGACGGCACTTCTCGCAACGATCCAAGAACAGGCAAAGACCAGACCCGTGACGCTGCTCTATTCGACCAAGGATGAACGGCACAACCAAGCCGTCGCCCTCCAGAGCGTTCTGCTTAAGCGACCGGCTCCGTATAAGTCCATCAAGAGGACAACAAGAACCGCATCAATTTCTACACGCAGGAATAGATGAAAGCGTGGTTATTTGGACCGCCGGACCACGTCAATCACCTTGATCATCCGCCTTCCTCTTCTTAATAGCTAGGAGGAATCGATTGGCCCACGTTTGTGATGACCAAATATGCCACCACGAATATTCCCACAGCAATCCCTCCAACATACAGCCAGACCCTGTCCATGATGTCCCTCCTTGGTGGTAACGATACAGGATCACGTCATGTTGATTACTTGTCTTCATGATGAATCACTGCGGTTCATGGAGGAACTGGGAAAACGCCTTGGCCGGTGGGACCAATTTACCAGTGGCAGAAATCCGCACCGATGCCGAAAACATGAGCTGTGCTGTTTCGTTCATGATCCAGAACCATGTCTTGTCCGTGGGCATGAAGAGGCTTGCCTAAGATCTTTACGCTGCTTATTCTGTATCAATGGACGACATGAGTTGGATGATCTTCATCCTGGTCGGTGGGGTCGTGCTTTGGGTACTGATTCACCATCGATACCGACGCTGGAAGGCTGGCAAGTTGGCCGACAAGGTATTGGAAGACGTGATCAAAGGCAAGGACGCCTTTCGGCGATAGAGCGGGCGGAAGACGAGTGATAGCTCGAGACGTCCACCCTTCAAGTAGATCGGCACGTCGCAAGGCTGGGTGATGGCTATCGGAAAGAAACCAAGGATACGATGCTCTTGGGCCAGCGACAAACCGCACATGATTCGCTACCACGACCGGGAGTGGGGAAGGCCGGTGCATCGCGATCGTCGGTTGTTTGAAATGTTACTGCTCGAAGGGGCGCAGGCCGGCCTGACTTGGGATACAATCCTTCGACGTCGCGAGGGCTATCGAAAGGCCTTTGTTGGGTTTGATCCTGCCAAAGTCGCCAAGTTTACAGCCGTCAGAAAGAAACAGTTGCTGGGCAATCC
>JAAUPT010000388.1 GCA_012032965.1 Nitrospira sp. | reverse complement strand
CTGGGTCCCGCCCGTCGTCCTGGGCGTGGTGATCTTCTGTGGCGGCCACGTTTTCGGTCGGCTGTTCCCCGCGACCGGCATGACCGGATGGCAGGCGTTCTTCTGGGGCTTCGTGCTGTCGACGGTGGTACTTTACCACGCGACGTACACCATTAACTCACTGGCACACCGCTTCGGCAGCCGACGTTTCGCGACCGAAGACGACAGCCGCAACAACTTCGCGCTCGCCCTGCTCACGCTTGGCGAAGGTTGGCATAACAACCACCACCACTACTCCGCCTCGGTTCGTCAAGGCTTCTACTGGTGGGAGGTTGATATGACCTATTACTGCCTGAAGGGACTGGAGTGGCTTGGGCTGATCTGGGACGTTCGTGGTGTTCCGGATTATGTGCGGGAAGGAAAACCAGACAGGATTCCAACCGCAGCGTACTCAAAACGAAGATGGCGGCGCCAGAGCCGACTGCGGAACAGCCTACCGCACAGCCTGAGCTGGAGCTCACCGCCCGCTAAACCCATTCCGCACGATCATCAGACCCTGGCCGATCAGCCTTCTGATCAGCCAGGGGCTGCTCGAATTCGCTGGCTCTCTCCATCAATCGCTTGTCGTTCTTCATCAGACAACACCCACGCCTCACCAGGACTGAGCTCGAAGCGATAATGGTCCTTGCTGAACGTGAACCATTCGACATAGGGATGTGGCTCGAGATTGGGGTGCGGATCGAGCGAAATGAGATTCACTGTTCCGATCTGTGGGTTGGCCATATCACCAATGATCTGCCCGGCCATATCATCATCTTCGAATCGGCCATTGCGGAATTGAATGACTTCCCCTGCGATATCCGGCTTGAAATTGCCACGCAAATAAAAATCGACCGCGCCGATCACGGCAAACACGACCCGCCCAACGACGGTTCCCTCGACCCGATTGTCCAAGAACCCCTCGTGAACCCACCGTCCATTACCAAACTTCTGTGCCATAGAGCTCCTCCTGCCAAAATGATCATCCGCCGAACGCTCCGATCACAACAGCCAATAAGATGAGTGCGCTCCCAATCCATCCCTGCATATCCAACGTCTCTCCGAGAAAGTACCACGACAGCCAGGCTGCATAGGCTGGTTCGGACGCAAACAGTAGCGCCACCTGCTGAGCGGGAACCAGCTGCTGTGCCCACATTTGAACGGCAAACGCCAACGTAGCGAGCACTCCCGTTACCCCCAGACCAATCAGCAAGACGGCGGTGGGGGGAAAACGCGCCGGATGGAGACTCCTCCCACCACGGAGCAGGAAAAAACAGCACGGTCATCGCCAGCATCTGCCACACGAGTAACGACGGCGCATCGACTTGTCGGGTGAATCGCTCGAGACAAATGATATGACCCGCGAACGCGATCGCGCATCCGAGCGTCATAAGATCTCCGATATTCATCGAGGTATCAGGCTTGATCAACAACCAAAGCCCAACAACCGCAATAACTGTCGCCATCACCACCCGCCGGTCGATCCGCATCAAGATCAACGGAACAAAAACCACATACAGCGCCGTCAGAAAGGCCGAATTCGATGCAGTCGTATGCTGGAGCCCAACGGTTTGCAGCACATATCCGAGGAAAAGGAAGACGGTGGTCAGCGCACTCGCCCCTAATACGGCACGATCATAATGCAGTCGACGGCGACTGGCCACAAGCCATAACAGGATCAGCAGGGTGCCGAGGAAAAATCGAAGAAACAGGAAAGAGAGCGGAGAAATTTGCTCAAGTGCCGCCTTGGTGGCTGGGAAGGTCGCGCCCCAGATAACCGTCGTCAGTAAGAGTGCAAGTCGGGGCATAGTGCAATGTTGAATGATGATCTATGAATGTTGCATGATCTCGAGTAGACCAACATTCAGCACCAAGCATTCACCATTGTAAGCCTTCAAGGTTTGCACAAGGGGCACAATCGCTGTCGGTTCACTCCGGCCTGCTCCATGGCCCGGAGCGCACGCTCCTTATCAGGATAGTCGAACCATCCACCTTCCCAAAAATCGCTCGAGGTCGACGTGGATGGAACCTCGGAGCAACGATCTCGATGGAGCGTCACTCGGTCGATCCCACGGGCAATGTGAAGCCAGTATGTCATGGCAGAGCAATCAGGGGTGGATAGATCGTGGTGAGAGGATGAGAAAGGGCATGCGGGATATGACGCGCCTCCCCTTCACTGATACCCCCTCAGCGAACTATGGGAGGAGCTGCCACTCATCCTTCTCGATGAAGACCTTCACGCCAGTCCCCAACTTTTTGACGTCATCTTTCTCGAAGAGCTTCATATAACGCTCAATTCGATCCTCATCATCGATTCGTTCTTCCTGCATCATTCCATTGTGACCTTTGTACCGTCGAATCAGCACTGGCATCGAAACCCTCCTCTGAAGCTGGCAGTTGAGCGGCGTAAGTTGGTACAATAAACGGATATCCGTAGGCCGGTCAACATCGCCTACACCAGGCAGGCTTGTCAAGGTCTGAATCACCCTGCGGATTAGATCGTCGTGACTGAGAGAAAGGATCGAATCCCGTGCCACTCTATGAATACCGCTGTGGGCAGTGTGAAAACAATTCGAGGCAAATCAATCCGTCTATACGAGGATCGAAGACACAGAATGCCCTCATTGTCATGCGAGGCAAGCGACTCGCCTGATGTCCTCATTTTCGTCCACGGTGAGCGGGGACCGCAAACCAGGATTCACCGAAATCAAAGCCAAAGCCATGGGCCAAGAACGGATGCAGCGATTTGCCAAACTACCTCCGTTGAACGCACAGCGCAACATGCCGCCGCCCAATATGTCTTCCGATTCAGACTCAACGGAAAAAGGAGAATCGATCTCTGAATCGTAGGCATACACCACCTTTCTTATGTCATCCCCTATGATGTCATCAGCCGGCTGCCCTGAGGCAACGAGCCGACTGTTCACTTCTCTGCTTCTCAGCATGACCCTTTTCCTATCTCCCTCTGGTGCCTGGGGCCAACTTGCAGGCAACCTGGTCATCGTCGGCAATGGACCAGAGCAACCGACTATGGAAGCCTTGGCCCGGGCCTTTTGAAAAAGCCAATCCCCGTGTCTATATCGACGTCCTGTGGGATGAGAAATCCACGCCGCTGCAATTAGTCAAGACAGGCCATGCGCATATCGCCGTGACAGGGGTCGAGGACCG
>JAAUPT010000387.1 GCA_012032965.1 Nitrospira sp. | reverse complement strand
CGCCTGTCGGAACAGTCGTTTACTCAGCCTGTAGGTTGAGTCTCTGAGCGATGCGAGAACAAAGCTGGCGGACTCATTCAACATCCTGCTACAGATCGATCCGAAGGCCACCGAGGATGAGTAACGGCTGGCCCAACGTTTTTATGCTCCCTGTTTGCGTGGCAATGTACTGACGGTCGGTGAGATTCTCGCCGTTGATATACAGCTCAGCCCATGAGGCGATTCGTTTCCGCAGCATCGCGTCCAAGACGATAAAGTCCGCGATCGGTTGCCGGTTTAAATCATCGGAGAACTGCCGAGACAAGTAGCGAGCCTGCAGCGTCAGTTGCGCCAAATCCGCCTGGCCGATGGTCAGAGCGGTGGTGACTTGGTGCTGAGAAACATTGGGGATGCGCAGGCCCTCCCGAGAGGGATTGCCCGGGAAACTCGTGATGATCGAATCCACGAACGAGTACCCGAGGCTCACGTACAGTCGATCGTCCAGATGACTCCGCAATTCGATGTCTGCCCCGACAGATCGACCTTTCCCGATGTTCTGGCGCATGGCCGAGGTGGGCCCTTGGGTCACGAAAAGGATTTGATCTTTGATTTCGTCATAATGGCCGGAGGCGCGGAAGTCGAGCCGGCCATCCGCCAGCAGCGCTACTTCAACCTTCATATCGGCCCCGGTGAGTCGCTCCGGCTCCAGACGATCGTTGCTGAGAAACGTAAACCCCGAAGAACTGAAGTCTCGGTACAATTCATTCAAGGTCGGTGCGCGGAATGCTTGGTACACCGAGCCACCGATGCGCACGCGGTCATTGAGGCTGTACAGCAGGCTGAATTTGGGGTTCACAATGCCGGCTGTGTTGTCCTGCGTTTGGGCGATCGGTCCGGAGGCCGTCGTCCTGGTGCCGTGAAAATTCTTCCACCAATCCCAGCGAGCACCGGCCGTGAGCACCAAGGCATCGAATGGCTCGATAATCCACTCGCCGAACGTGCCTATGCCGACTTGTTTGCCGCGCGTCACAAGCGGCGTGTGGGAAGGGACAAGCACCTCTTCGGATTGCATCAGGATCGCACGGGCATCGCCGCCGACCACAATTCTAGAGAATGAAAAGAGAGGGGCACTCCATTGAGCCATACCGCCGACATCGTTCGAAGGGATGGTCTGTCGTCGATCCAATTGGTCGAAGAGCCGGACTGAGGGTGAAGGCAGAACGGCCGCGCTCTGGTTGTTGAACGTTTGCCATTGGGCGAAAGTCTTGGCCTCCCACATTCCCCAGACGCCCTGCTCCCCCTTCAACCCGAATGAGACTGTGCCGATGGTGCGGGAGCCTTGGCTGAATGGAGTGCCGAAGGAACGGTCCTCACGATAATAGGTGCCCGAGATCGTGGCGATGGTATGAGAAGTCAATTCGTGAGAGACGCGGCCTGTGAACTGATGGTGCTCCGACCCGACGGGGTCATCGACCGGGCCTCGTTGGTAGGAAGGAACGGTGAAAACTCCTGTCGTATCGAAATGGCGGTAGCTCACGAGTCAGTCCCGTCCGATCGTTGCCATATTGGGCACGAGCTGACTGGATGTTGGTCCCGAGCGATCCTCCGCTTAGGTCACCACTCGCGCCGGTCTTCGGCCGACCGGATTGGGAAATGATGTTGATGATTCCGCCCATCGCCCAGGTTCCATAGAGATTCGATCCTCCCCGGGAATAATTTCGACCCGCTCGATTCGGTCGGAGACAAGCCCCCAATTAATCCATCCGCCGAAGCCGTCATTCAACGGCACACCGTCCAACAATACAAGGGCGCGCCTCGTCCCCAAGCCTCGGATACTGACAAATTGAGCGGTGGGGTGATTGTATCGGCTGCCGAGAAGACTCGGCTGAACGGTCGGCACGTAGCGCAGCAAATCATCGATTTGCGTGCCGCTGTGGAACGGTGTGCGGCGGATTTCTTCCTGCGTCAGGACAGTGGCGGCGGCGGAGACGCGCGACGGGGCCATAGGGATTCTGGTCGCCGCCACGACGACTTCGTCCACAACAAGCGTATCCTTCTCTTCGGCATGAGACACATGAGATGTGAAGGGACTGCAGAAGGCAAGCGCCATCACTGCTGCGGCCTGCTGGCGGAATCGACTCTTAGAGCACGCATCCATTATGACGAAGGATGAGGCAACGCATCTTCACCCGTGGCGGCGCCATGCCTTGAGGTAGGTGACGAGGTGGTCCAATTCGGTCTCACTGATTTCATTCTCATGAAAGGCCGGCATGGCCCCGAATCCATATCTGACTTCCGCGGCCTTGGAAATAAGCTTGGCTGCCACCGTCAGGAGGAGAGAGTTTGGAACAGTCGGCGGCCAGCAGGACGAGCAGAATGAAGAGCGCGCCGCCCCGGATGCGATAGAGGCTAAGCGGGTGGAGCACCAGAAGAAGGGCCGGTCACCGCATCGTCTTCCTCTTCTCCACCGCCGCCTGAATGACATCGTAAAGTTGTTCGACCGCGGCTTCTTTCGTCATGAGTTGTATGGCCCCGGCCCGCTTCATCGCCTCTTCATTCTCCTTGGCGGCGTTCACCGAGAGTCCAATGACGATCGTCTCCGGATGGCGGAGCTTGATCTGCACCGTCGCGTCGATGCCGTTCATCTTCGGCATATTGATGTCCATCACTACCACCGTGGGATGCTGCTGGTCCACCATCCGCACGGCTTCTTCGCCATTGGCAGCCTCGCCCACCAATTCAATATTCGTATAAGCCTCCAGCACCGCGCGTAATCCCTGACGGACCATGGCATGGTCATCCACCAACAGCACGCTGACCTTTTGTCGGAGTGCTGAGGCATGAGTGCTGAGTCCTGAGCGAGAGAAATCTCGAGTCCCGGCCATCTGAAGATTGAGCCTCGTATCGTTTCTATACCTTGCCAAGGGTACAATCAGCGTCGCGGTCGTTCCCTGCCCCGGAACGGAGTGAATATCAAAGGACCCGCCCAGCGCGCGCATCCGTTCCTGAATGCTATACAAACCATATTTTGAAGAAATCCCGCCACTAGAAGTTCCCACAGCATCGACGAAATCAAAACCTTTTCCCTCATCACTGACTGCGATGCAGAGATCGCCTTCTCGTTGCTCCATTGTGAGGGTGGCCTGTCCGGTCCCAGCATGTTTCGCTGAGTTGATCAGGAGCTCCCGCACGGATTGAAAGAGCAGGATGCC
>JAAUPT010000386.1 GCA_012032965.1 Nitrospira sp. | reverse complement strand
CGGCGTCCGCCTCGACCGATCGGCCATCCAGGAGCCCCTCGGGCATCGGATCCTCCACGGTCGTGAAGGCTCGCGAAGGGCGTCAGGATCAGGGCCCGGTCGCTCAGCCGGGTGATGTCCGGTGCGAGCTCTTCCGGCCGCTCGAACGGCTCGGGACCCAGGAGTTCCCGGGGGCGGAGCAGGTGCTCGACGACCTCCAGTTCGACGGGCTGACGGTTTTCCAGGAAAGTTGTCGGAATCCGCTCATCGAGGCGTATCGAGTAGGGCGTGCAAACAGCACCATCCCACGCACTGGCTGACTCGCAGACGCCCCGGAATGTTACTGAGTCGAGAGTAACTGAGCCGTCCGCGAGTACGACATCGATAAAGTTGCCAGGCAAATCCAGATTGACCGTCCCGCTCGCCTCCTCCGAGAGAGTTTCACCATCGACAGTCAGACGCGGCATCTCGGCATTGGACGTTGCCCAGCTAATAGAGCCCGGGCAAGACGCCTCTCCATCGGGTACCGTGCAACTCACAAACGTTAAGCTACCGCTTGGACCGGGAACAGCAGTGCCGCCATCGCCCCCACCGCCGCATGCCGCAAAGGCGAGGACAATCGGAGTAGCGATACAAGGCCGCCAGCGAGTCGATCTGCTCAAAAACCGCGGACTTTCCTCTTGCCATAGGCCACCGCTCTGTTTCTGAGGCCCCCGAGACACTGAACGACGAGTACTAACAGTGTGATCGCAGCGCGCATAGTATCGCCTCCGAATTTGGTCCGTCCTCCAAGACAAAATCCTCGAATCCACATGAACCAGCGAGGCTTACTATTTCCTCAATCGAGCGAAACGTGTAGATCGAGTTCGGGAAGTCGGACGTTGCTGGATCGGTGTCGGGTCGGAACGCCAACACAAGCCGTCCACCTGGACGCAGAATGCGCGCAATTTCTTTGAGGTGTGGTTCAGCCGGATCCCAGAAATACAGCGTGTGCACACTCATCGCGGCGTCAAAGTGCCCTGTTTCGAACGGCAGGTCGTCGCTACAGGCGCACACGACCGAAATCAGTCCTTCATCGACCAACGACTTATTGTTCTTCTCGGCACGACGACACATCACCGGCGAATGATCCACGCCCACAACGGTTCCTTCCCCCACGTGACTGGCGAGATGTCGGAGTGATAAGCCGTTTCCCATGCCAATATCCAGCACTGCCTCACTCACTAGGGGATCGAGTAGAGCGATCGCATGTTGATTGATCGCGGCGGTTTCCCTTTCCATGATGGATGCAAGTACGCGGCCTAACCAGCCAGCCGGCATCCCGCCGTGTTTTGCAATGAACTCTGGTCTTCTCATCGGATTCTCTAGCTCTGTGTTTCCGAATCCAGCTCAACTGGGTCGATCCGGAAGTCGACCAGATTTCGCAGGCCGGCGACGACGCAGGAGGTTCTGTATTTTCGGCTGACCAGTTCACCGTCCGCAGCATAGATAGTCGTTTCGATGCGGATTTCCAATTCGGCAAGGTTTTTCTGGGTGAGTTTATCGACCCAGTGGATCGCTCGAGACGCATCGTTATAGTTAGCGTGTCTCGCGATTTCGGAGACACACGAACGTACTTGTTCAATCGTCCGGCGCTCGCTGCGATTGGTACCGGCGTATGCGTCACACGTCATCGTGATGCTGAGCAACGCCAGCGTAGACAGCGACACTAATGTCTTTCCTCGATCATTCATTGGATTTCTCCTTTGCAGGGATTTTTAGCGGGCAAGTCGATCTCGTGACTGCCATGAAGCGACTTGGATACTCAGGGTGCTCGGTCTTCATCCATCGATCCCACCAGGTGAAATAGAGACCAAAGTTGTAGCCGCCGTGCGAGTGATGCAGGTCGTGGTGAGTTGTGGTGGTGATCCACTGCAACAAAGGAGCTCTCAACCACCAGCTCGGAAACAGTTCGACGCCCGCGTGCCCAATGACATTTCGCACGATCATGTGGGTCACGAACAGAATGACGGTGACTTCATGCAGGGGCAGTAGCAGCGCTGTAACCGGCAGGATGCCCGCTTCCAGGATCGCCTCGGGCGGGGCGAAAGCGTAAGCCGCCCACGGTGTGGGTGTCCGCGATTTATGGTGCAGACGGTGCACTCGACGAAACAGCCACTTCGTGTGCATGAGCCGGTGCGCCCAATAGAAGTAGGCATCGTGGAGCAGGACCATGGCGGCAAATTCGGCCAGCATGCGTACGCCGCTAGGCATTTCTCCGCCGTAGACCCTGAATATGCCTGCCTGACTACCGAGATAGACGGAAAAGCCGACCAGAGAAAAAGTACGACCGTACTTAGGGAGAAACCGATCTCACGACGCACATCTTTGCTGATTGCCCTTCTCGACTGAATGCGCCGACTTTCGAGAGAACCGGCGAACACCGCCAAGACAGCCACGAGAAGACTCGCCGCAACTAGGTAGCGAGACAGGTCCAGCGCAAATATGGTTGGCCAAACCGCGACGAATACGTCGGAAAGGCATACAGTCTGCATCGTTCTTGCACTCCAGGCATCGATCAATGAAGTGCAAATTAGCCACTGGGCGGGATCAAAATCTCGCCGAAACCGACGAATTCAGGCTATTTTCGAAATCGGCGAGGTTTATTCGTTCTTGGCGTCTTTCGAGCCAAGAGCCGCCTGCCGATACTCGGTCGGCGTCATGTTGGTAGCAGCCTTGAAGGCGCGATTGAAGGGTCCGAGCGAACCGTATCCTAGGTCCAATGCGATTGTCAGGACAGGCTTTCGGACCTCCCCGGCGTCCGCAAGCAGCCTCTTCGCCTCGGGAATCCGATAGCTGTTCAGAAACGCAGAAAAATTTCTGAACCCGAGCCGCCCGTTGATGAGTTTCCGCAGCTGGTGCTCGGTATGGCCCAGTTGTTCAGCCAATGTCCGAATATCTAGACCGGACTGTTGGTACACACCATCGCCCATTGCAGTCAGCAATGCCTGTTTCAGCACCGATTCCGATGGACTCAACTCCTCTGCCTCCGGGGCAGTCGTACCCGTGCCCTGCGTTCGCGCAGGGGCAAAAAACTCCGGGTTGAGTCGTAACAGTGGAATTGCGAGCCCGACCGTCAAAACGGCTATGACAGACACATTGAGAAGTATGAGCCAGGCCGGTTCTGCACCGCGTAGAAGCAACTCGGCTACCAAAACAGCTCCAACCTGTGCA
>JAAUPT010000385.1 GCA_012032965.1 Nitrospira sp. | reverse complement strand
GACTGCAAGAAAATGGGCATCGGCAGGGGGAAGCTCACGCTTGAGTATCACTGCCGCTTCGACTTGTGTGCGGGCCGGCGTGGTGAACCGGAGCGCTTGGCAGCGTGATCGGATGGTGATCGGAAGCGCATGAGGTCGGCTCGTGACAAGGATAAAGAGCCCATGACCGGGAGGTTCTTCCAAGGTCTTGAGGAGTGCGTTGGCCGCACCGATGGTCAGTCGATCAGCCTCGTCGATGAGGCAGATCTTTCGTTCGCCGATGAGTGGTCGATACACGAATTGCTGTTCGATCTCTCGGACCTGCTCAATCTTAATTTGAGGTGTCGCTGATTCCGGATCGGGTTCGAGCACGAAACAGTCAGGGTGAGTCCGCGCGACTATTTGTAAACAGGATCGACAGTGACCACAGCTGTCAGAATTGTCTGTGTGGGAAGGCTGTTCACAGTTCAAAGCCTGAATCAGTCGTACCGCGGTCATCCACTTTCCGATCCGGGCTTCACCGTGAAAGAGGTAGGCGTGGGCCAGGCGCCCATTGCGTACACTCGCTTGGAGCAAGGAGATTGGGTTGTTCGTGACCCGTGATATCAGCGAAGGGCATGGATGTTAACGGCGATGTGATGTTTGGGAACGGTGACTTTTGAACCAGTTGGTAATGCAATGGTCAACTTTGCGTTCGACAGATTCAAGAGATGAAGACGCGTCAATCATCATGATACGCCGAGGCTCTTTCTTGGCTAATGCATGAAATCCTGCCCGTACTTTCTTGTGGAACCGTTCGGCCTCTCGATCCAATCGATTTTGGGTAGAGCCCTGGCCTCGCCTTCTCCGAAGTCCTACGGAAACGGGAACGTCGAAGACCAAGGTAAGATGGGGGACGAGTTTTCCGGTGGCCCAATCGTTCATCGTACGTAAGGTCCGAAGGTCCAGCCCACGCCCATACCCCTGATAGGCCATCGTCGAGTCGGAGAATCGATCACAGACCACAGTCTTTCCTTGCGCGAGGGCGGGCTTGATGACATGATCAACATGCTGGCGCCTTGCCGCCAGAATGAGCAAGGCTTCTGTTTCCGGAGCGACGGTTTCTTTGGAATGGTTGAGGAGGACATTACGAACCCGTTCGGCGAGCAATGTCCCTCCTGGTTCGCGTGTACGTAGTACGCTCAGACCCTGGGCGGCGAGGTACGCACAGAGTCTGCGAGCCTGTGTCGTTTTCCCGCTTCCTTCACCACCTTCCAGGGTAATGAAGATGCCTGATGGTTGTCGGGAGGCCCTCGGCATTGTCAAGCTTCGTAGCGTCCTTTTCCCCTTCTTAATTGGGAGGCCGATCCTATGTCAGCTCACCGTGAATAGCAAGACCGGTACCCTTCTGAAATCTTGGTAGATCGACCTTCTAACTCATTGAAATTTACAATAAAACGCTTGCGAGGTCTGTCTAGAACTCTGTAAGATAAAGCTTCGAATATTCTCCCATTGACCACGTCTCGGTGATTCATGCTCAAGACCGCTCTAAGACGGTACTTTCTGACAGGCCTGCTTGTCGTCATTCCTATCTGGGGCACGGTCCTTATTCTGAAGACCCTCTTTACCGCTCTCGACGGCATTTTGGGCGATGCCATGGCGGAATTAGTGCCGGACCACTACATCCCGGGATTAGGCATCGTCACCCTGGTTCTGCTCATCTTTTTTGTCGGGTTGTTTGCGGCGAATTTCATCGGACGCCAGATCGTCTGGCATTGGGAGGATTGGCTCAACCGACTGCCGCTTGTCCGCGGGATTTATTCCACTTTAAAGTCGATGATGGACATTCTTTCTTTTTCAGAACGAGGGTCGTATCGCCGTGTTGTCTTGATCCAATTTCCGAAGAATGGCCATTATTGTTTCGCATTTGTGACTGGGGTGACGAAAAGCGAGACCACGACATTGGGTCACGATACGTTGATTCATGTGTATGTCCCGACCTCGCCTAATCCTACGTCCGGTTATTTTCTCCTCGTGCCGGAACGGGAAGTGATGTCCGTTGATATCAGCATCGAGGAAGCGATGAAATTAATTGTCTCCGGCGGTCTGTATACACCCTCCGGTACAATCGCATCAGCTTTGAATGCGGATCCGAAGTGGGGCCGGGTTAAACAGCCGGACGCCGGCGCCCCGATCGGATAATGCAGTGTTGTCACACTTACGTTGAGACGGGCTCTTTCTTGGAGTGGATATGAACCAAGCGACGAATCACCACAAGCCTTCTTCACTTATTCCCGGCCTAGGGGTCATTGTAATGGCTGCCGGCTTGGGCAAGCGGATGAACTCCAACGATGCCAAGGTCCTGCATCAGGTCGCGGGGAAGGCGATGGTTCTCTATGCAGTCGATGTGGCGTTACGTCTGGTGGGTCATCGCATTGCCGTGGTAGTTGGGCATCAGGCTGACAGGGTTCGGCAAGTGATCGAGTCGGGTATTGCGGGCCGATTGAGAGCTGAGGCTGTGAACATTGTCGAACAGCCAGATCAACTTGGGACTGGTCATGCTGTGATGCAGAGCCGTTCTGTGTTTGTCGACGAAAAAGCGGCAAGGCCCACACAGTATCTCATCCTCAACGGTGATACTCCGCTATTGAAGGAGCAGACGGCGCGTGATCTCGTGCAGGTTCATCAGTCGCAAGATGCCACTGTCACCATCCTGACCGCGAAGCTTGACGATCCCAGTGGGTACGGCCGGTTATTCGTCGGGGGTCCGATATCCAACATGGTGATGTCGCCTCGTCCGATGTGCTCAAGATTGTCGAGGATCGAGATGCGACTCCGGCAGAACGAGCCACCAATGAAATCAATGTCGGCACCTATGTCGTTTCTGGAGACTTTCTCTTCGATGCACTGGACAAACTGAAACCTGATAATGCACAGGGTGAATTTTACCTCACCGATATCGTGCGGATGGCAGTGGCGCAAGGGCAGCGTGTCGCCGCTGTGATTCTTCAAGACCCAGACGAGGGGTTGGGGGTCAACACGCGACAGCAACTGGCGGCTGCGGAGCAGGTGGTCCGGCAACAGGTCAGAGAACGCTGGCTTGATGCGGGAGTCACAATGCGAGATTCTGGCTCAGTGTGGATCGATGCCGAGGTCACCATCGGGAAAGATACGGTTCTCTATCCGAACGTGATTCTCGAAGGGAAGACGGTGATTGGCGAGGGAACAACGATCCGTT
>JAAUPT010000384.1 GCA_012032965.1 Nitrospira sp. | reverse complement strand
TGGATGTGAAGTCTCAACCAAGATCGAGCGTACGGCGGAAGGAAGAGAGAGTCAAGCGGATGGGCAAGGGATTAGAAAGGTGGTCGCTCACTTCAGCCTCGATCTTCATCGCTTTATGCATCTCTTAATGAATGATGTGTGCGTCGTGTAGTTGTGTATGTGGGCACTCCTGTATGATCCCAATGGTAATGGGAGCAAGATGGCTCCCACGGAGATGGCGCCAATTCTGTTGACGGGCCCCATGGATCTGACGTATCGTGAACCCTCATCCTGATGAGACTTCTGTGTTCGAGCACTGAGCTAAGGAGCGACGACGACCATGAAGATATACCTCGCCAATCCCCGTGGGTTTTGCGCCGGTGTCGATCGGGCAATCGAAATCGTGGAACTGTCTCTCAAGAAATATGGCGCTCCCATTTATGTGCGCCATGAGATCGTCCACAGCCGTCATGTCGTGAAGTCGCTGAGGCACAAAGGCGCAGTCTTTGTGGAAGAGCTGAACGAAGTTCCAGAGGGATCGGTCGTCATCTTCAGTGCGCATGGAGTAGCCAAGTCTGTCTGGGAGGAAGCCAATCGTCGGCGCTTGCATGTGATCGATGCGACCTGCCCGCTGGTGATCAAGGTTCATAACGAGGTGAATCGCGATTATACGCAGGGGTATGAGCTGATCCTTATTGGACATGCCGGTCACCCGGAGGTCATCGGGACGTTAGGCCAGGTCCCCGACAAATTTCACCTGGTGTCGTCTGTAAACGATGTAGAAAAACTACAAGTCGAGAACACGGTCAACTTGTCGTACGTCACGCAAACGACGCTGAGTGTGGATGAGTGTCGGGACATCGTCGGCGCGCTGCATGAACGGTTTCCGAACATCAAGGGGCCGCATCAGGAAGATATCTGCTACGCGACGCAGAACCGGCAGAATGCGGTCAAGGAATTGTCCCGCCTCGTGGATGTCATTCTGGTTATCGGCTCACCGAACAGCTCCAATTCCAACCGATTGCGAGAGTTGGGGGAGCAGTGTGGCATTCCATCCTATCTCATTGATTCAGCCGCGGACATTAATCCGGCATGGTTAGAAGGGGCCAAGGCGGTCGGGATTGCTGCTGGCGCTTCAGCGCCGGAAATTCTCGTGACCGAAGTGGTGGCGTTCTTGAAAGTGTCGGAACCGTCCGAGGTTGAAGAGCTGACGGTTATTGAGGAAGATGTCGAGTTCCTTCTGCCAAAGGAACTTGTTCAAATAGAATCTTCCAAGAGATCAGTCGCTGGCATTGCCGGCTAGGTTGGTCGCGGACAACGACGTCCTTAAGCATCTTGCGTACGGCAGCCTTAGTGAATGAGGTGTGCCAGCCTTGCCATGCCAGAGCTTTCCCCTGAAGTACCCCATAAATTGTAGGCACAACCCCGTACTACCCTATTGGCGGTGTTTTATTTTGATTTCTTGAAACCCCTATGGTACAAGGGCCGGGAATTTTTTTCCTTATGAGAACGCTCTACCTGTGCCTCTACCTGTGCATGGAAAGGTGAATTGATGCACTTGAAATCGTTGAATATGTTGGGCTTCAAATCGTTCGCGGAGGCCAAGATTGAATTTCCCGAGGGGGTCACTGCAGTGGTGGGGCCCAATGGGAGTGGGAAGAGCAATGTCGTCGATGCCATCCTGTGGGTACTGGGTGAGCAGAGCACCAAGACACTCAGAAGCGAAAAGATGGAAGACGTCATTTTTAACGGCACTGAAGTCCGAAAGCCGTTGGGCATGGCGGAGGTCTCGTTGGTGATTGGTGGGTTGGATCAGGCGGCTATGAAACTGGATGGGAATTCGGGACTTCCGAGTGAATTGACTGAAGTGCAGGAGTTGATGATTACCCGTCGTTTGTACCGCAACGGCGAGAGCGAGTATCTCATCAATAAGATTCACTGTCGACTGAAAGATATCCGTAGTCTGTTGCTCGATACGCGCGCTGGCAGCAAAGGGCATACCGTGATCGCACAGGGGCAGATCGACCAGATCTTAAACGCCTCTCCGCAAGATCGACGTGAGCTCATTGAGGAAACCGCCGGTATTGTTCGCTACAAGAAACAGAAGGCCGAGGCGTTGCGAAAACTGGAAGCGACGCAGCAAAACCTCTTGCGCGTTCGAGACATTGTGGCAGAGGTCAAAAAGCAGCTCAATTCTCTGGAGCGGCAGGCACGCCAGGCGCGCACCTATCAGACCTTGCAAGGTGAAGCTCGTGAGATCGAAGTGACCTTGCTAACGAGAGAGTTCAGGACACTGCGGCAGACGCTGCAAGAGGTCGAGAGTGAGGTTCTGAATCTGGATCAGCAGGAATCGGAGAAAGCGGCCGAACAAGCTCGGCTCACGACGGAGCTCGAACAGGCTCGCCTCAATGCGATTGCCACGGCGGATTCCATCGGGAAGATTCGAGAGGAGTTGGCGAGTGTAGAGCAGCAGCAGGCGCATGCGCTGACTGCGGCGGAGGTTGAACGCAATCGCGGTCAGTTATTCAGCCAACAACAAGTTCAGGAGTCGGCGGAGCTGGAAGAGCTTGTCCGTTCGCAGGAACAGGTGGTCGGTACACTTCAGACCATTGAGTCTTCCTTGGTCAGGCTCGAGGAGGAGGTCTCTCTTCGAAATCAAACCCTCGAGGAACTTGATCGGGAGATGACACGGTTGCTTGATCAGCGTGCAGCGGCGGTCGCAGAAGAGGAGCGAGGGCGTAAAGATGTGCTGCAGCTCGCCGTGCTGGTCGCCAACACCGAGCAGAGCCTCTCGCAGTTGGCCCAGCGGATGGAAGGGTTCACCAACCGCGCAACCCGGTTGACCATGGAGCGAGATGAGCTGCAGAATCAACGTGAATCCTCGATCGCGCGTCATGAAACGTTGCGTGAAGAATACGGACAGGCAGATCGCCTTGTCGCGACACTGCAAGTGGACCATCGCGCCGTAAAAGAAGAATCGGCTCAAGCGGTCGGGCTCATCCAGTCGCTGGATCAGATTATCTTGCGGCGTTCTGAAGAACTCGCTGGTTTGGAGTCACGGCTAGAGGCACTGCAGAGTGTGGTCCGTGAGGAGATGGGATACGGCCGGCAGGGAGCAGATCAGGGTCCGGCCCTGAAGTCTTGTGAGGGGGTGCGCGACGCGGTCGCCGAATGGCTGGTGATTCCATCTGGGATGGAGCGCGCAGTCGAAGCAGTGTTA
>JAAUPT010000383.1 GCA_012032965.1 Nitrospira sp. | reverse complement strand
CGGCACTCACCCAGTCACTGGTCACCCTTGGTACAAGCATGACGCACCGCCCTATGCGGGGAACGGAGGCAATTTCTCTACCGGTAGGAATGGTTGGACCTGCCGCGGGGCGTGGCGGGCCACGCCGGGCGATGGAGGTCCGCTGGAGGCGGGGGGCTGGCGAGCCATTGACTACTATATCTACGATGCAGACATGAAAAGCGAGCGCGGTCAGAGCTACGGCTCCCCCGTCGCCTGGTCAAATGGCCTGCTAGGCACCATCCAGAAGAACCGCTGGTACTGCCATCGAGCAGTACGTAAAGCTCAATTCAATCAGCAACGGTATTGGCAACAAAGACGGAGTCGTGCGTGCCTGGGTAGATGGGCGCCTCGCGTACGAGGGTACACGTTGGCGTTTCAGACACTTGCCGAGCATACAGCTCTATTCGGCATGGCTGGACATAATTCACGGTGGAACTGGAAAGGCAAAAGCCGACATCACGTGCTGGATTGCCCAGGTTGTCATTGGAAAACGTTACATAGGTCCCATGAAAGGCTAGAGCCCTATTGGAAGTAGACCAAGTGGAGCCAGAGTGCGAGTCCAACCCATCCTGCGAGTGCGGTGGCGGAAACGATGCTTATTAGCGAGAGTCCGTTGCGTCGCAGTACGAGACCGAGGATCGCGAGAACCGCAAGCAATCCAATCCATGCGATTACCAGCGCCCAGGAGATCTTCACCCGATATCGGCGCCAGCCCTCCTGGTGGCGGGTATACTTTTCCGAAAGCGTCCTGAAAGATCGATCGATCTCCGCTGCGCCATCTGAGGAAGGCACAGAGGTGATGGCCACCAGCTCGCAGTCGCCTCGACAGCGTGGCAAGAAACTGCGAATTTGTGACGCATGCCGAGAGGCGATTGCCGTTGCCTCGGCACCGAGCGAGACAGTCCAGTCGTCTGGCGCTACGAATCGGGTCAGGGTGACATCTGACGTGCGCTGTCCAGGCTGCGCGGTGTCGAGAATGAACACTGCGGACTCTCCTGCCGGACATCTCCTTATCACGGCGGGTGCCGGGACAATGCGGCCGTCGGCCGCGGTCCATCCCGCGAACGGAGCCTCCGATCCTTTGGTTAATCGCCAAGTCCCGTTCCGGCATTCCCCGAACCGAACCTGCGCCACCAGTCCGGTGGTGCTGTGGATCTCGAGCGAGTCAGCGCTTTTTGGAAGGACCGTGAGACCAGGATCGAATGTCCATGTCGACTGTAGCGTGTCAGCTTCGGAGCTTGATGGAGTGTCGATCACGAACCATAAATCGGGCCTCACATGCAGGATCTGACGTTGGATGCGACCGCCGCGTCTCCCGGTCCGCTC
Source organism: Nitrospira sp. (assembly GCA_012032965.1). Taxonomy (GTDB): domain Bacteria; phylum Nitrospirota; class Nitrospiria; order Nitrospirales; family Nitrospiraceae; genus Nitrospira_D. The sequence continues at coordinate 1,858 of JAAUPT010000383.1, read as the reverse complement.
CAACTCTGCAAACTCGAAATTGTCGGAACTCGCCAATGCGAGGAGCCGTGTCTCGCCGCGATCTTCCGGCGCCTCGGATGAAAAGTGTGGCGCATTGGCGCCGGCCCATCCTGTAGCGTCCTTTTCATACGGCGAACCGTAAGGCCAATACCCACTACCGATGAGGATGTCCGACTTGTTCGTCCAGACGAACAGGCTCATTTCGTCGACATGCTTGTGGGCTCGGGTCGCAAAATTCGCCCATGTCACCACCGTCTGCGAGAGCCTATCGTCTCCCGGCACAGTAGGGTCCATGGACCACCACACCAGCAGGCCAGACGTCGGCCCAGTCCAGCGCACCGTGCGCTCGACTGCTACGCCTCGATTGCTACGCGCCGATACTCTTCCCTCGATACCACCACCTTCGAATATTCGTACGGTATTCCCAAGCGAAGGCAACGTGCCGTCCGGGCGAAGGAGCTGTGCGTAGAGCGCGCGCGCCTTGCCCAGGCGGTCAATCAGGCTGGTGGGGGCCGCGATACCCAGCGCGTCGAAGTAGAGCGCAGCCCGCTCGAGCAGCATTGTCCCGAAAGCGTGGTATCCCGCCGAGTGCTCGTTGACCGCGCCATCTGGAGATACGTAGACATCGAGCTGCTCGGCAAACCGGCGTGCGCGATCTCGGCGAAACGTCGCCCCTGCGGCAAGCTGGGAAAGCTTGCCCCGATATGCATGAGCGCGATGTTTTGCATCACGCCATGATTCGTCCTGAATGTGAAGTATTCCGGCTTCAGCATCTTGCCAATGTCGTGAAAGTAAGCCCCAACACGCGTAAGCAATCCGTTTGCACCAATCGCCTCCGCAGCCGCCTCAGCAAGAGACGCGACCGTCATCGAATGGTTGTAAGTTCCCGGTGCGCGCCGAGCCAATTCCTGCAGGAGCGGATGTGAGACGGCGGTGAGTTCAAGCAAACTAATGTCCGTGACGATCCCAAATGCCTGCTCAATAAAAGGGAAGACTGCCTGCAACAAGATAGCAGCAGACCAGTGCCCATCCGGCAAACTTCAGCCCCGTAACAATGATGGCAAAGTTTCGCCATGCGTCGTCAGATCCTTCGGCCTGAATCACACCGGTGCTCCAGACCGCATAGAACGACACCGTCGCCACGAGAAACCCGGCTTTGACCATGACAAGACGCGACTTGATTCGACGCAGGGGAATGGTCGAGGTGACGCAGATGGTCATCAAAGTAAGGAAATGACCAATATCCCCCAGCGTTGCCATCGAAACGAGCAGCGACAACAGGAATGCTGTCAAAATTGCAACAACCTGACTGTAAGCGATCGCCGTGATCATAACTGTGGCCAGCAGCGGAATGATCTCGGCTCGCCACGGATCGGCGCTCATCACGCAACTTAAGAATACGGACGCTGCGCACATCGCGACGAAAATAATAAGCTGCGAATTGTCCTCTAGCATCTCGGGGGCAAAATATTTCAGGAAGACGCCAAACAGCAGCACCAACAGCACCAGCAAAGTGACCACACCATTGATCTGAGATATTCGTTGCCAGACCGTAACTCGGGCGGCGTTCGCTTCGTATTCGAGCCGCAGAATCCCGAGACTCTTGTCCGTTTCGCTCAACTGATGCCCAGCGGGGATAAGGACAACATTCTGCGAATACCGGTCGAACCGCGGCTTCGCGTTTTCTGATGCAGCTTTTAGCTCGGCCTTGGTGGCGACGGGATCCAAATGCAACTCGTTCTTGAGATTCTGCTGCAACCACGTCTCAATGTTGCCTTTGATCGTGGAGAGTTTTGTGAGTGTGGGCCAGAGTTTTCCAAGTCGCCCTGTCTCTCGCAATTGTTCCTGCAACAACACA
>JAAUPT010000382.1 GCA_012032965.1 Nitrospira sp. | reverse complement strand
TTGGCAATCCTGACAAACCGTCCCTTGGAGAATTTCTCCAGGTAGGCCCTTCTGGGCCACATCTTTCACTTTATCGAAGTGGCAGGAGGCACAGAAACTGACTTCGCGAAACTGATCGGATTGCGCGGCCTGGTGGACAAGATTCTCTTCGGGATTGGGATAGGGCCCATACATGGTCTTGCCCGGCTGAATACTGAAGGTCGGGTGCGAGTGAGCGCTGAGATCCATTCCGTTCATCAAATGGCAGGCCGTACAGCCGATCCCCTCCACTCTTGGCGTACGAGCAAGTACGTCCGCCACAATCTTCTCGGCGTGCTGCGGGAAAATGGTCACGGACGGTACATGACATGAGAGGCACCCCGCTGTTCGTCGGGCGTCGGATTCGTCTGTTTCCAGAGACCCAAAACGGTTCGAAAGACAGGGGATTCCAACGATGCGCCATGCAGAAGAGCCGCATCCACGCGGCCAAAGGTCTTCAGGTCTGGTGTCTGCTCCCTAGCCCCCTTCCACTCTTCATAATGACGAGTATGACATTGCTTGCACTCTTCCGACCGAATAAATACCTGCTCGATTTCCACGGTCCAATCGGCAGAGGCTCGCTCCTCTCGCCCTTGAGCACTCACGCCCTCATCACACAGGACGCTGAGGCCACTCAACAGAGCCACCGCTCCAATCGTGCGCCTGAACCACGGTGGAATCATGTCGATTGACTTTCGCTCCCTAATCTCGCTTACAGCCGACAAAATGAAAATTGACACCCCAGCTCACCGGCTCCCCCGGTTCAGCCGGCTCATAGGTTCCGATGGTAAAGTTGCATGCGGTCATGGCCTTTTCAGGGCTCGGCCGAAATCCGTCATGTTTCGAATCTCTTGCTTGTCGATTTCCTTAATGACGGACCGAACTTTGATCCCGGCATAATCGGCCCGCGAATTCCCGATCACTTCGAAGACCGCAACACCCTGTGCTCGCTGCAACTTCAGTTCCTTCTGGATTTCCTCATCCACCTCCCCACCACGATACCAAACTCCTCGCCAAGACTCGACGCCTCTTCTTCTGTCATGGAACCGCTGTCGGTGGCTGCACGTGCGCTCTCCTGCCCGCAGAAAAAGAGACCCCACAACAGCACGATTCCCACTAGAATCGATTCTTTCAAATCCTCCCTCTCCGACCGGCGAACGGCGTCGCGTCTAGAACAACCTCTGCTGACATCCTACGGTTATGTCATTGGATCGAGACGGAGATGAAACCATGGCGCCACAGCCTTCTGCCCGTTTCGCTCTTTATTTTCCCCATTCCAGACGGAGAACGAGATGGCCTGGACGCGCCCTGGAACAAGTTTCGCCTCATTCTCTTGCTCTTGGCTCTGAAGTGGGCGCCGCATCACGACATGCCAGACACCGTCCTTCCAGAAAGCTTGCCCCTGCACTCGTCCCTGTTTTTCTTTAGTGGTCAAGGTACTGAACCCTCCGCCGATCAGATCCTCCACGGAGGAGGCCCGTCGTGGAATAACCTCGAATGTCCGAACACCACCTTCTTTCTTCTCCGAGGTCCGAGCGGCGCGCCGATCGATATCGCTTTGCCAATCCGCCTTCCAATGCCAGATGTTGATGTAGTGATCCAGCTGCCCCATGCAGAAAAAAGCCGGGGCATCGCCGAGCGGAAGGCCGATCGCCACCCCATCTCGAAACGTACCAGGAGTCAGGCGATCATTCTTCGTGTTGTCTTGCCATTCCAAGAGGAAGGCGATATCGGTGCCGTTGTGTATGGACCGCACGGTCAATGCACGCACCGTCGGTTCTGGCCACACCGGCCTGGTAATGACTTGTCCACTCAGAGGAATCGTGATCGGTGGAACTTTTTGCCACGCTGCGTCATCGGCGGTATTCGGCAGATCTCCTTGGACCACATAGGACCTGATCGCCATCCCCTCGGAACTGACCAGCGGAATCCCGAATGCACCGAGGACACTGGCGAGGACGATCAGTCCAGAGAAAAATCCAACAAGATGAGAATGAGAACTGCCGATAGACGTCATTAACACCGTACGGTACTCCGAGAACACATCGAACTCAGAATACCACAAAACGGGGGTGAGACAAACGTGACGACGATGAGGTGTTGACTACGAGAGCTTCAATCGGCGGATTTTGTTTTCTCCGCGCTCACAGATATAGAGATGACCCTGCGAGTCCAGGGCCAGACCGACCGGAGAGTTTACCACCGCTTCGATCCCGAGCAGACCGTCTCCGTGTTTTAACATTCCAGCCGATTCTTTGGCGACAAATCGAGCTGCGCCACAGCCGCCGATATTCTTGTCTTCATACCCACTATCCCCATTCCCTGCCACTGTCGTGATAACACCGGTCTTCGCATCGACCTTACGAATCCGATGGTTCATGGTGTCGGAGATATACAGATTGTCCTCTTGGTCAAAGATCACGGCTTCCGGAGCGTGGAGCATGGCTCTGACCGCCGGCTTGTCGTCGCCATCATACCCATATCGACACACCCCCGCGACGGTTGAGATGACTCCTCGTCTGCGCGTATCATTCGAACGCGATTGCTACCTTTGTCGACCACGTGCACGTTGCACTTGCCGTCTACCGCAAGCCCAACGATGTCGTAGAGACGGGCCTCCATCGCCGGCTTTCCATCATCTAGATACATCGACATGTCCAGCCCATCGGAACAGACTGGCATCAGCCATCCCTGATCATCGCTGAAATCGATCCCGATGGCATCCCCGGACAGCACGACCAGATTCCTGGCCACTAACGGTTGATCACGTGCTTCGTCCTCAGCCGTCCAGGTCCCCGCGATCGTCGTGACCATCCCGGTCTTGGACTCATAGCGCCGGATTTTATGCGCTTGAGTATCCGCAATATAGAGAACGTCGTCTTCGCCGAACGCAATTGCCGCCGGCCACGTCAGATTGACCTCGAGCGCCGGTCCATCCCCGTTGAAACCATGTTGGCCGGTACCAACTACGGTGGTGATGACACCGGTCTCATGATCGACCTTTCGAATCCGATTGCTTCCCGAATCGCAGATGTACAGGTTGTTCGATGAATCAAAGGCGACAGCGAGCGGAAGATATAACCCGGCTTCTCCGCAAAGACCTTCATCCCCGCTATAACAGGTCTCCCCGATTCCCGCGAAATTGTGAAGGGTGCCTTCCTGGAGATGAATGCGGCGGACACGATCGG
>JAAUPT010000381.1 GCA_012032965.1 Nitrospira sp. | reverse complement strand
TCTACCACACCCTTCACTTCGCTGTTCCCGAGCTTGGCTTTTGTCTGGCCCTCGAACTGCGGATTGCGCACCTTGACGCTGACAACAGCGGTCAACCCTTCTCTGACGTCGTCTCCGGTCAGAGACTCCATGTCTTTTTGAGGAGATCGTTCGCGTTGGCAAACGTGTTGATCGTCCTGGTCAGCGCAGCCTTGAATCCCACCAAGTGCGTGCCGCCTTCTTTCGTGTTGATATTGTTTGCGAATGAAAAGAGATTTTCCGAGTAGCTGTCGTTGTACTGAAGCGCGACCTCGAGAATCATTTCCGGCTTCTCAACCTTCACGTAGATCGGCTTATGCAAGGGCGTCTTGGCTTCGTTCAGATGTTCAACGAAGGACACGATGCCACCCTTGTACAAAAAAACCTGTTCTTTCGCCGGTTCTTTCCGCTCATCTCTGAGCGTAATCGCCAGGCCCTTATTGAGAAAGGCCAGTTCGCGAAGCCGTTGGGCCAACACATCAAAGCTGAACTCCAGGGTCTCGAAGATTTGTCCGTCCGCTTTGAACCGAACCTTGGTGCCTCGGCGTTTGGTCTTACCCATCGCCTCAAGGGGCGCGTTGGCTTTCCCACGCTCATATCGCTGCTCGAACACTTGGGCATCCTGCCAGATCTCTAGCTCAAGCCACTCTGATAAGGCATTGACGACGGAGATCCCGACCCCATGGAGGCCACCAGAAACTGTGTAGGCTCCTTGCTCGAACTTCCCGCCTGCGTGCAGGACCGTTAGGGCTACCTCAGCCGCTGACTTGTTTTGCGTGGGATGCATCCCCGTGGGAATACCGCGTCCGTTATCAATGACCGTCACGCTCTCATCAATGTGGATGGTGACCTCGATCGTCTGCCCGAATCCCGCCATGTGCTCGTCGACACTGTTGTCGACGACCTCGTAGACAAGATGGTGCAGGCCATCCACCCCGGTGCTGCCGATGTACATCGCCGGTCGCTTTCGGACCGCATCGAGTCCCTCAAGAACTTTGATCTGGTCCGCGCGGTAACTGTCTGACTTGATCTGAGAGGGGTCTTCTGTGGCCATCGTGTCCTAACGGTCTGATAAGAGGCTATCCTTGTGTTGCTTCAGCTGAAGTTTCGCGGCAGTGAACCCTAAAGTAAGGCTCACCTGTTGCTCCATTGAGCCTCCGTGATGCGAAGGCAAGGCTAGAGGACATGTTCATCATCTTATTAAATCTTAATGGGCATCACCACACACTTGAACCCCGGACTTTCCGGCTCCTGAACGAGACAGGGGCTCAAGGGGGGTCTCCATCTGAAGAGAGAGCGTTTCCCCATCCATCACATTGAAAACATCTAACAGATATCGGGCATTGAAGCCGGTATTTAACGTCTCGCCCTCGTACTGCGCGGGCAACTCTTCTGTGGCTTCTCCATAGTCCGGGCTGCTGGAATAGAGCGTCATCTTGCCGGACGCAAACGACACTTTCACTGCGCTGGACTTGTCCTTCGACAACACTGACACTCGGCGGAGCGCGCTTTCCAGTTCTGCTCGATTCACACTGATGGGCTTGCCGCTTTCTTTGGGAATGACTTGTTGATAGTTCGGATAGTTGCCTTCCATCAGCCTGGACGTGAGTAGGAGGCCGCTTTTCCGGAAGATCATCAAATTCTTCGAGAAGCCGATCAGCGGTTCACCGTCTCCTCCCTCTTCCAGGAGATGCCTAATCTCATGGGCAGCTTTTTGGGAATGATGGCCTTCATTTCCACCGGCATCCCTTTGGACCCGGCCTTTCCGACTTCCTGTTCCGCCACTGCGAGACGATGACCGTCCGTGCCGACCAATCGCAGTGAGGTTTTCTTCTCAGTCCCCAGCAACGTGACGAGAAGGCCGTTCAAGATGTATCGAGCATCGTTATCACCGGCTGCAAAAAGCGTCTTCCGAATCAATTCTAGTAGTCCCTCTCCAGAGAGAGGCGTTAACCCTTCGCGATCTATCGTCGGGAGCGCCGGGTAATCATGACTGGGGAGACCCACGACTTTGAATTGGCTTTTTCCGGTTTGGATCGTCGTCCAATTGTTGTCTGCGGAGGTCAGCTCGATGTCTCCAGATGGTAACTCTTTCACGATCTCAAACAGCTTTCGAGCCGAGATGGTCACACCTCCTGCAGTCAGTACGGTTGCTTTGTAGAGGCCTCGCAATCCGATCTCAAGATCGGTTGCAACAATCTCGACCCCGTCTTGTTTGGCCTCCAACAAAATGTTCGACAGAATCGGCATCGTGTTGCGCTTTTCCACAACACCTTGTACGCGTTGGAGTCCTATCAATAATTCATCTCGCCCGATGCGTACTTTCATAGAGTACTCCCTCGACCCAGTCGTTAACTTCGAAGAATCTGTTCTTTCAACGTTTCAATCGTTGTCTGCAGCGCGGCATCGGCTTCCCTGGCTTTCGCAACCTGACGGCAGGCATGAATGATGGTCGTATGGTCCTTCCCTCCAAACTGTCGTCCAATCTCGGGGTACGATGAGTCGGTCAGCTCACGACAGAGATACATCGCAATCTGTCGAGGCTGCACAAGCGTTTTGCTTCGGCGCCGCGATTTCAATTCCGTCATCTTGACGTGGAACTTGGTACAGACAGCCTCTTGAATATCATCCATGGCAACAACCTTTTTCTTATCGCCGATAAGGTCACGAAGGAGATTTTTGCGAGCTCAAGGGTGATCGCTTGGCCCGTCAGTGAGGCATAGGCGCCTAAGCGGACAAGACTCCCCTCAAGCTCACGGATATTGCTCTTCATCGTGACGGAGAGATACTGGATGACGTCTTCCGGCAATTTCACGCCTTCGTCCTCCGATTTCTTCCTCAAGATCGCGATGCGTGTTTCCACATCGGGAGGCTGCAAATCGGCAATAAGTCCCCATTCGAATCGGGACCGTAGACGCTCCTCAATATCCGGCATGTCTTTTGGAAAACGATCGCTGGAGAGAACGATTTGTTTATGCCCTTCATATAACGCGTTGAAAGTGTGAAAAAATTCTTCCTGTGTTCGTTCTTTTCCCACGAGGAACTGAATGTCATCGATCATCAGCATATCGATGTGCCGATACCGCTTCCGAAGATCCATCATCTTGTCATATCGGATGGAATTGATCACCTCGTTCGTGAACTGCTCGGTCGTCAAGTATGCGATGCGAAGGTCGCTCTGTTCAGCA
>JAAUPT010000380.1 GCA_012032965.1 Nitrospira sp. | reverse complement strand
GGAAGCAAACACAGCTCGCTGAGCTGCACGAAGCGACACACACGGAGCTTCAAGCTCGCGTCGACGATGCGAAACAAGATTCCTTGCAGCGCTGAGCGACTTGGCTTGCTGGATCCCCAGATGATCCAGGCCATCTCAGAAGGTTCCGCCTTTCAAATCGCCCAGAAATATTTGACCGAAAACCGGGTCCGCATCGGGGAGGCTAACGACGCCCAGATCACGTCTACCCTCATTGGGAATTCCGGTCTGTACGAGCAAACCATTCGACTGAAAGATGGCCACCTTCTCTCAAAATGCTCGTGCACCCTTCCCGAAGAACCCATGTGCCGCCATTGCATCGCAGTCCTGCTCGAATACCATCGACGGGATCAGCCTCAACAGCCGCAAAAACCACATGTTGCGAAAGAATCCAAAACCCCACCACGGACCGCTCCTTCTCTGAATGGCAAGATGTCCGTAACACAGTGGAGCGCTGCCGATGTGAAATTGAGCGATGCCATGCAGTTGATGGAATGGCTCCAACCGGCCACGAAAGCGATCCAGGCTCACCAACAGCTTCCCGACCCTCCCACACTCACACGTAACGAGGTCTCGATTTGGATCGAAACCATTCGCGGTCTCGCGGAACATCGTCATGAAAACGATCAAGCCTCCACCAGACTGACGGCTGAAGTCCGAGACCGTGAGACGCATGTACGAAGGCTGTCTGAAGAACTCCAAACCTCGATGGATGAGATAAAGGCCGCGCAGACGACAGCTCAGGCGCTTCAGCTTGACATAGACACCTATAGAGAGACCATGGCTAAAGTGGCTGAGTTAGCGACTGAAATCGTCAAGTATGAGGAACAGATGCGGGTAGCAGCGGGTGAACTGCTTCAAGAGGGTTCACCGTTCGAAAAACTCGCCAACTCCGTCAAAGAAATTGCACAGACACTGAAGGCAGCGGTTAAGCCAGTCCCCTAACTCGTTGTTGTGCTTCGTCCGTTGCAACCCCAATCCGCCCCGCTGATCCCCCTTGCGCCTTCCAATTGAGGTCCAGTAAATGCGGCCTTCTTTAGCTTTTCAGATCTTGGAGGGAGCAAAGATGAAGCGGTTACTTTCACACATGGGTGCAATCACGGGAGTTTTTCTGGTCCAGGCGTTGCCCGTATTGGCAAATGCTCCAGAGGGAGAAGGGCCACCGGATTACAGCGGAATCAGCGCCATATATTATGTGCTGATCGGAGGGATCCTCGCGTACGGCGTCTACGACACGTTCTTCAAGAAGTCGTCGTAAAAATTCTTTGGCCCACCGTACTTGCCCAGACCTACTATCAGGCCGGCTTCAGCCGAAGGTCGAGTCTGTGACCTGACGTTTGGGCGACTCAGGGCTCTTGTAGTCGTTCGCTCAGCACCGCCTTGAGGACTTTGAGCACCTGCTCGGCGACGATTTCATACCCTTCCTTCGTCGGGTGAATGCCATCGGCTTGATTCAATGAAGACGCACCTCCTACCCCTTCAAGAAAGAAGGGTATCAGGGGAAGATGATACTCTTGTGCGAGCGCCGGATAGATGGCTTCAAAGCGAGTGGTGTAGTCCTCTCCATAGTTCGGTGGGAGCTTCATACCGGCTAGGACAACGGCAGCGCCGGCTTCTTTCAATTGTGTGACGATCTGTCGCAGATTGCTTTTGGTTTGATCGACACTGAGCCCGCGAAGTCCATCGTTGGCGCCTAATTCGAGGATCACCAGCTCAGGTTCATTCTTGAGGATCCACGGCACACGTCGAAGCCCCCCGGCTGTGGTGTCGCCACTCACACCGGCATTAATCACTCGATAGGGATACTTGAGGTCATCCAGCCTCCGCTGCAATTGGGCAGGATAGGATTCACCGGCTTGCACCCCAAGCCCAGCCGTGAGACTGTCTCCGAAAGCCACGATTCGAGGCCTGGTGTCCGATGCCGAAGGCAAGGCGGCATCCACCGCGATGGACCACACCAATATCAACACTGCGGGTAGCGATAGCGCGTGAGATGTCCTTGTTCGTCGCATGATGTCACTCAACATTCGCTCTGTTTGCTCGTGCTGTATAATATCATTCTCTGTATGTTCTAAGTCAGAGGATGGATGAGGGGTTCAATGATCACTGTGACGGACGTGTCGATGGTCTTGGCCGCGGGAGGACATTCGGTCACCATCCTTGACCGTATTAATTTTGAAATTCCGGCGAAACAGACGGTTGCGATCGTGGGGCCGTCTGGGAGTGGAAAGTCGACCTTGCTCGGCTTGATGGCGGGTCTGGATCGTCCGAGCACCGGATCGATTCATCTCGATGGCACAGACATCACAACCATGGCGGAAAGCAGGATGGCCAGATTTCGGCGCGAAAAGGTGGGCTACATCTTCCAGTCGTTTCATCTCATTCCCACACTCACCGCCATTGAGAACGTTGCGGTGCCCCTCGAACTCAGCGGAGAGCGTCGAGCCGGTGATCGCGCGGCTGATTTACTTTCCGCAGTGGGGTTGTCCGATCGCATGGGACACTATCCGGTCCAATTGTCCGGTGGGGAACAACAACGAGTGGCCGTTGCCCGTGCCTTTGCCTGTCGTCCACCGATTTTGCTGGCGGATGAGCCAACGGGCAACCTCGATAGCGCGACCGGCTCCCATATCGTCGACCTGCTGCTGGCTCTCCACCGGGATCACGGGACGACCCTTGTGCTTGTGACCCATGACACCACGTTGGCCTCTGGGATGCAGCGCGTGCTGTCGCTGCGTGATGGGCGACTGGAATCCGATAACATGCCTTCCAACTCCTCATTCGTCGACGACATGTCGACCGACTCGGGAAAATCCAACCGATTGCCCTCAACCGAGTCCTCATTCCAATTCGGCTCATGACAGGGTTCTTGGTCAAGATGGCCTGGCGAGAGACGCGTGCCGCATGGCGACACTTTCTCTATTTCTTGGTCTGTATCGCCATCGGTGTCGGCGCGCTGACGGGTGTGTCTCTTTTCGGCACACAGGTCGAGCAAACCGTGACGAAAGAAGCGCGTGGCCTACTGGGCGGCGACCTCGAAATTCGGTTATCCCGACCCATGAGTCCTCAAGGCCAGGAGGTCTTGGACTCGTTGGGTGAGCGCGGCATCGAGCACACACATGTCAGCGAGCTTATTGCGATGGCGGCACGAGCTGATTTCGCTAGTGGTGGCCAGCCGACACAGATCGTGG
>JAAUPT010000037.1 GCA_012032965.1 Nitrospira sp. | reverse complement strand
TGTGTTGGTGATGGGGATATGTGTTGCTGAATCAGTGGCGGCTGATGTTTCAAACGGAGAGTCGATTCATTTCCCACGTGCACCTGCATCCACCCTGCTGCAACTCACTCTAAAAGGGGCTTTGACCGCAGCGGTCCACAACAACCCCGACGTGCTCCTCTACAGGGAACGTATTCAGGAGGCACAGGGCCACGTGCGGACGCAGCTGGGTGCAATGTTGCCCAATCTGTCCGCCAATGTTCGGCAAACCAGACAAACACAGTTCCTTGGAACGATCGGACTGTCACCGGTACGGACCGATCCTTTCAGTATTTTGATACGAGAATCAGTGCGACACAAAATCTGTTCAGCCTGAGCTTGATTCAACGCTGGCGAGCTTCTCGGGAATCACTGCGCGTTACCGAACAGGAAGCCGCAGTACACACCTTGGATACGATGGCCAGCGTGGGCCTTGCGTACATGGAAGGGTTGAAGGCGATGGCCATGGTGAAGACGCATGAGGCGAATCAGCAGGTGATGAACCAGTTACTCGTCCTCGTCCACCAGCGGCAACATGGAGGTGTCGCGACGAGACTCGATATCGCCAGACTTGAGGCTCAATTGGCAGTGGAACGACAACGGGGAGCGTCGGCACGGTATGAGCTCGAACATGCCAAGCTGACACTGATCAATCTCCTGGCCCTTCCCATAGACAGCTCGTTGGCGTTGATCGATGAGTGGGTGATAGGTGTGCCGGATATGCCGACACCTGAAGGGGCAGTCGATATGGCAGTGAGCCAGAGGCCGGAAGTTCAGGCCCAGGCGATCCGAGTGAAAGCTTCGGAGCTGACCTATTCCTCCATCACCGGAGAGCGAGTCCCATCGTTGGTGGCTCAGGGCGAGTATGGGCTTATCGGCAATCGCTGGAATAACACACTCGATACCTACAATATGGCGTTGACCCTTCAGATCCCCATTTTCGATGGCGCGCAGCTGGAAGGCCGTGTCGCGCAAGCGCGAAGCCAGTTGCAACAAGACACACTTCGCCTGAAAGCGATACTCAATCAGGTCAAAATGGAAGTGTATGATGCACTGGCTTCTTTGGGGGCGGCTAAAGAACAGGTAGGCATTGCGCAGGCCGGTCTGCAAATGGCGAGCAAAGAGCTCGATCTTGCGCGGGAACGCTACGCCGTCATTACCTCTGCCAGTCACTTTGAGCTGACGAATGGACTCTCAGCCGTGGCTCGGGCCAGAGAAAATCTCGTCCAGGCACTCTTCCAACTCAACGCTGCGCGAATCAATCTCGCCCGCTCAACGGGTAGTTTGCATACCCTGAACTGAGATCCTCAGGCAGGACGAAGAGAAGTACAATACCTTGACTTAAGTCATCCCTTCACTCACACTCCTCGGCATGAACAACCAGTCTGAAAGCGATCTTCTGCGCATCTTGGCCGATCGGGCCGGGATTGTCGCCGATTACTCTGATATTGCCGGGGCATGCCATGCCACGACGGATGAGACGCGTCGGGCCATCCTTTCCGCGATGGGTCTCCGAGTTGCGAACCGTGAGGACCTCATTGAGGAACTCACGGCGTGGGACAATCGTCCATGGGTGCGAGGATGTGAACCAGTTCATGTGATTCGGTTGGGGCGTGACGCTGGGACATGGTCACTCTATGTGCCATGCGAGATCCCAGATGATGCTCTTCTTCACGTGCACTGGTCTCTCCAGCTAGAATCCGGAGACCAGCAGTGTGAGCGAACGGAGGGACCAGGGCTTAGAATTGAAGAGACGCGCACGATTCTAGGACGTCGGTTTGTCCGCGTAGTGCTGGCGGTTCCGCCGGATCTGCCGATCGGGTATCACTCTGTCAAGGTCTATGCAAAAGTTGGCAGCGCCAAAGTTGACACGACCTGCCGCTTCATTGTGGCGCCGGAGCGTTGTTACATTCCTGCCCAGTTCCAGCAAGGCTCTCGATGGTGGGGCATCGCCCTGCAGCTCTATTCGCTACGGAGTGATCGCAATTGGGGTATCGGCGACTTTGGGGATCTGGCCTCAGTTGTGGAATGGGCTGGGCGGCAGTTGGGCGCAGCAGTCATCGGGCTCAACCCGCTCCACGCACTCAAGAATACCAAGCCCTATCACATCAGTCCCTATTCGCCGACGAGCCGCCTGTTTTTGAACGATCTGTATATCGACGTCGAGCAGGTTGAGGAATATCGCACGGCGTCGGAGGTGCAGACTCGGCTGGCTGATGCAACGTTTCGTGCGCGGATTGCTGCAGCTAGGCGATGTGAATTAGTTGATTACGATGCGATGGCATCGGTGAAACGCGAGGTGCTTGAGCTTTGTTATCGTGCCTTTCTCCGAACACATTTTGAAGGCGAAGAGCCGGAATTACAGCCGACGACGGAGCGTGGGTGGAACTTCCATCGATTCACCGAGCGCGAAGGGGAATCTCTCACCTACTGTGCGCTATTTCAGGCATTGGAAGAAACGCAGCAAGCCGAGCATGGAGTATCGGTCACGTGGGCGGACTGGCCCGAGCCCTATCGAATCCCGACATCGGAGGCCGTAGGGGAGTTCCGGCGTCGGCATATGCAGCGAGTGCGATTTTTTCAGTATCTTCAATGGCTGGCAGCCGACCAGTTGCTTGCGTTGGCCAAGAAGACGCATGAGGTAGGGATGCCGATCGGTTTCTATCACGACCTCGCATTAGGGAGCGATCGCTACGGTGCCGACGGATGGCGGTCTCAGGAGGTGCTGGCCTTGAATGCCGATTGCGGTGCACCTCCTGACGCATTCGCCCTAGAAGGGCAGAATTGGGGGTTTCCTCCGCTCGACCCGCTTCGGCTTCGCGCGAGCGGCTATCAGTACGTCATCGAATTGCTCCGCAAGAACCTCCGGTACGGTGGTGCGATTCGGCTCGATCATGTCATGGCGCTCTTTCGGTTGTTCTGGATCCCGCGTGGACTTCCTGCCTCAATGGGTACGTATGTGCATTACCGGGACGAGGAGCTGCTGGCGATCTTGGCTCTGGAAAGTGTGCGGGCGAAGGCGCTGGTGATCGGCGAAGATCTTGGGACAGTTCCCGATTGGGTGCGTGACCGCCTTGAGGCGACGGGTGTCTTGTCGTATCGAGTCTTATATTTTGAGCGGACTCCTTCGGGGGCATGGAAGGCTCCGGCTCACTATCCAGCCCAAGCTCTCGCGGTTGTGACGACTCACGATCTCGCGACCCTCAGCGGATATTGGGAAGGAACCGATATCGAGGCACGATTCACCCTCGGCCTCGTTCCTTCCGAGCAAGCGCGGTCCGCGATGCTGTCTGAGCGGCAATGGGAGAAAGCCGGTATTCTCACCGCGTTGAAGTCCGAAGGACTCCTGCCTTCTGGTGTCTCGGACGATCCAGCTCAGGTGCCGACAATGACGACTGAGCTGACAGAGGCTGTTCATCAGTACTTGGCCCGGAGTCCAGCTTGGATTGTATTATCGAATATTGAAGACATGATCGGTGCCCGTGCCCAAGCCAATTTGCCAGGGACGTTGGACCAGCATCCGAATTGGTGTCGGAATGGCCAACCGTCGAAGAGCTGGCTCAGGACTCACGATTCGACCGACTCGCAGCTCAGTTGCGTGTGATCCGCCCTTTTGTGTGAGAGCGTTCGTGGACGAACCGGCGTGTGATCCTTTTATTGGGCCGCGTAGGTGTGAATGCCGTCGGAGTGGCGTGAGTCTATGATCGTCATGACTCATCGTGACCGCTTCGCGCTTGGAATGGCTGGCGCGTGCTTTCTCGTCATCCTTGTCATCGAGCAATTTTCTCCTGTCAACGTTGTCGGAGCCTATGGGTATGTGTTACCGATCCTGTTGGTCACGACCCTTCGAAATCGGACCGTCATGGTGGTGACCGTGCTAGCCTGTGTGGTTGCCACCTATTCGGGGCTGCTCCAGCCGACTAAGCCGGGACGTTTTCAAGCTGCAGTCATCAATCGGAGCGTCGTCGTTGGGGTCTTGCTGTTGGTCGCGTATCTGGGCGTGAGTTGGGAAGAACGGAAAGCACGGGAGGAAGCAGCCCGTGCAGCGCTGGCCCGTGAAACAGAAAATCTGCTCAAGGCCAATACGCAACTGGTTCAGGCAAAAGATCAATTGCATAGGTCGGAACGGTTAGCTGCCGTTGGGCAGCTTGTCGCGTCTGTCGCCCATGAGGTGGGCACACCACTTCACTCGATCGCGTGGCATGTCCAGGCGCTGGAAGAAGAAGCCGGGGCTACCCCGGAGATGAAGAAGCGGATCACTATTATCACTGAACAACTCACTCGGGTCGTGAATATCATCCAGGACTTACTTTCCTCCACTCGGCAACGTCAACCGATCCCTCAGTGGATGGTTGTACCGGACGTCGTCAGTCCGGCAGCTGCCTTGATGGAGCCGGCCTTTCACGCAAAAGGAATTTCGTTGACGGTCCAGATTCCTACTGACTTGCCGCTGGTTTGGGCCGATAACGAGAAGATGCATCAGGTCTTGGTGAATATCCTTGCCAATGCACTGGCTGCGACTCCTCCGGGGGGAGCGGTCACGATCTCAGCTGCAGCTCGCGAGGCTACGACGGCAGAACAAGAGCGTGGCGCAACGGCCGCCGACCAGATACCTCCACTGGTGCTCATCCTTGCGGTTCAGGATACTGGATGTGGTATGCCGGAAGCGGATACGCAAAAAGCTTTCGAACCATTTTTTACGACCAAAGCGATTGGAAGAGGGACCGGTTTGGGGCTATTCGTGAGTCGCGAGACCGTGCTGGCCCATGGTGGGAGCTTGGCTCTGACGAGTGAGATTTGGTCGCGGGACGTGTGTGATCATTACGTTACCCGCGATACGGACCGGCCTCGCTCATTCGATGGAGGACGCGTGATACAACCATCGATAATTCTGGTAGCCGACGACGATGCGGTCGCGCGTGAGCTTTTGACAGAGGCGTTGCGAAAAGAGGGTTATCACGTGGAAGCCTTTCCAGTGGAGAAGCTGTGATTGCGCGTGGGCGGCAAGGTCGGGTTGATTTGGTATTGACGGATATCCGGATGGGGGCCGTAGATGGGCTCACGGTCTTGCGGGAATTCAAGCGGACAAACCCAAATACCGTGGTCGTGGTGTTGACCGCGTTCGGCTCACTGGAAGGAGCGATTGAAGCGATCAAGCAGGGAGCATACGATTATTTGGCGAAACCGTTTAAGAAAGAGGACATCAAGCTGGTCGTCAAACGCGGTTTGGATCACTGTCGATTGCTCCAAGAGAACGCACGGTTCCGACAAGAGTTAAAAAGCAAAGACGAATGGTCTCCGCTGGTCGGAAGCAGTACGGCGATGCTCGAGGTCTACAAGCTGGTTGCGCGTGTAGCCGACAGTAAGAGCACGGTCTTACTGCAGGGAGAGAGTGGAACCGGGAAAGAGCTGATAGCTCGTGCTATTCATACGAACGGCCCTCGCCGGGATAAGCCGTTCATCCCGGTCAATTGCGGGGCGTTGCCTGACACGCTGTTGGAATCGGAGATGTTCGGGTACGAAAAGGGCGCCTTCACTGGGGCGGTGGGAAGCAAGATGGGGCTTTTTGAATCGGCCAACGAAGGGACGCTGTTTCTCGACGAGATTGGCGAACTTGGGCAGGCGTTGCAAGTGAAGTTGTTGCGGGTGATGCAGGACCAGGACGTGCGCCGAGTCGGAAGCACGACTTCCACCAGGGTGGATGTTCGGGTTATTGCCGCAACCAACCGGAATCTTGAACAGCTCGTGAAAGAAGGAAAATTTCGGGATGACCTCTTCTATCGTCTAAAAGTCGTCCCAATTACCTTGCCATCATTAACGGAACGACGGGAAGATATCCCGATGTTAGTCCATCACTTCTTGCAGAAGTGCGCGGCCGGGGCCGAGCATGCGGTTCGCGGTGTGTTGCCGGAAACGATGGCGCTTTTGACCGACTATCGGTGGCCGGGCAACGTGCGAGAGCTTGAGAACGCGATTGAACGGGCCGTGTCTTTGAGTCACGGACCCCTGCTGACGCCAGAAGATTTGCCCGAAGCGATTTGCCAAGGAGCGACCGCGGAGGCTCCCGTACAACATCAGCTCACGAATCCTCAGGATGAGGCCTACCTCACGTTAGAGGAAGTAGAAAAACGTCATCTGATTCGGGTACTCAAGGAAACGAAAGGCAATAAGGTGAAGGCCGCAAAAATCCTGGGGATCGACAGACGCACACTCTATCGAATGGCCGAACGTTTCGGCCTTGACCTTGGGGAGGACGCAGAAGGACTGTCCGAGAAAGAGCCTACCTAATAGTTCTTTGCTCCGTAAAACGTTTCTGTCGTGTAGGTGCTGGGGACGACTTTCAGCTCGTTCTTGATCAAGCGGAGTTTATTTTCAGCACTTTGAGGAACCTGGGGTGCGGTGGGAACCCAGCTATCAAACATGGAACGTTTACCTTCCGACGACACTTGCAGGCGTAGTCTAGTGGTCTGGTCTGTTTCGGGAGTGACGGAGGCTTCCGCTCGGCTTCGGACGACGCCAAGCCGCCCTCTCACGAGCCAGTCCCAGATACTGGGTTGTTCACCCCTGTAGCCCGTATTAAGCTGGGAACCGTCTTTCCAATCTACATCATAGTTGTCGTCTTTCAAGACTTTTGACACCGCAGCTTTCACCTGATCAGCAGGTGCAGGCAATGTCACATCGACGACATCTGGTTGAGCAGGATGCTGAACGCTGCTACATCCAAAGGTAAAGGCGATAATGGCAACAATGGCGAGATAGTCCTTTCGGATCATTTTGTTCTGGCCTCCTTCAGACGATAAACAAGGTGGGTATCAGTGTGCGTCACTCCTTCAATGCGATGTATACGGCTCAAAACTAATTGAGTGAGGGCGTCCTGATCGGGAATATCTGCGATAGCGATGATATCAGGCTTACCCCAACAAGGATCGATCGTTTTGATCTCTTTAATTTCCGCGAGCGCTCTCGCAACTGCTGATGTTTGTCCAGGGAGCACGTTAATCAGCACATACGCCCGATCCGACATGCCGCGATCTCCGGGAGCTGGGCCGTGAATCGTATACGGGATCGTCCCGGAAGTGGGCTGCTTTATAGCAAAGTCAGTCTGGCCTGTCAACACGGGTTTCAGCTTCACGGGCTTCGATGTGGTGGGGTCAGAGGGAAGCGATTTTAAGTGTGGTTTTGCCATGGTCTCACTTTGGCGCAACAAGCACTTCGACCCGACAGTGCTCACTGACGCTGGTTAAGGTTGTCTCCAGTCGCTTCGGGCTTCCGATGCGACCCTCTGGGTCGTACATGAAACAAAACAAGGTCGAGCCTCGTCCCTGCGCTCTGTAATACGCAGAGTCTGCTGTTACCTGATCGGCGAGTTCCTTCGTAGTCAATCCGGATCTGGTCTTCTTTGCGACGACGGCGATCTGGTCTCTATTTATGAGGAGCATGGTTCGTGGTGTGCCCTCTGTGTAGGGTGGGGTCCATTCCTCTGTTGCCACTTCGTCAAACTCCACTTTCAGCAATGCGCATAGCAGGTCCTGGAGGTCAAAGTCGTCGTCGACCTCGAGTGTCGGACGATAGTCCCGACGAAGCCTGAGTTGGCGGGCCACGGCATGCAAGCGTAGGCAGACTTTTCGGATGAGCTGGAGCGATCCGGATCAGCCATGGGGTCAAGCAACCGAGTTGGGGTTGGATCGATCGAGGACTTGTCTGGAGACAAGTCTTGGGCAGTCGGCACAATAGGAGGAGGGGCTTCCGGGTGCATCGATAGACTTGCTCCTGCAGCGGATGGGGAAGTGACGTTCGGTGGAGCCGGCATGGGTGGGGGGTGTGCGTGTACCCTCTCCATTGAGTTCTCAAGCGCCCAGGGTGCTGGTTGGACAGCCGGAGTTGATGTTGGTGCGGGCAGAGGGAGGGGCGGGGTGGCGGTGATTGGCGGAGTAGCAGGCTCCGCTGGATGAGAGACGGGTGTTAGAGTGGGCGCAGGAGCTGGTGCAGGTGTCAGGGGTGGGGCTTGAATCGGAACAACATTCGGTGTGGGTGTCAGTATCTGAGTTGGAATTGATGGGGCTGAGGCAGCCGGTTGTACCTGGAGGCATGGGTTCGGCCGGGGCATTCGATGGCTCGACATTGGCCGGCATAGCCATAGCGATTGTCATCGGCGAAGTCGTTTGTGTGGTCACGGTAGTCGGTGCTGCGGATGAGACCAGCACCATGCGCGCGGTGTTACTAGGGCTTACCTCGGGCAGCGGCTCGACTTTTGGCGGTGGTTTCAATCCTTGAAGTTCAAGCTTCCGGTCCTCCAGGGTATGTATCAGGCCTTTAATGACAGCAAGGCTCTGCGTGATTTGGGTCTTGTCTGCTGTCCGAATTTTGAAGTTCCGGTGCGTTTGAAATTCCTGAGAACGCTCGCCGAACGTGTGTCGTAGACATTCACGAAATTGCAGCTCAGCTTTGCTTTGAGCCGCATCGCGATAAGGGAATCCATC
Source organism: Nitrospira sp. (assembly GCA_012032965.1). Taxonomy (GTDB): domain Bacteria; phylum Nitrospirota; class Nitrospiria; order Nitrospirales; family Nitrospiraceae; genus Nitrospira_D. The sequence continues at coordinate 1,161 of JAAUPT010000037.1, read as the reverse complement.
TTGGCCGATGTCATTGATCGCGGCCACCACCTCCTGAAATTTCTTAATTCCAAGCGTGATCTCTTCGATGAGAGCAGTTTTCGATCGTGAGCGTTGTTGTTCCGCCGCGCGTGCTCGTGCCATAGTTGTGTGAAAAAAGTCTAGCTGAGGGGCAGGAACCTGGCAAGAAAACAACGGGTTTTGGCGAGTGGGCTAGTCTGATTGGGGCGCTCGGCCTGAGCGAACTTGGCAATGTGGGCCTGCCACGTGGACTCGAAAGGCATATGACTCTCAATGCTTTCATTGACAAGATTTTAAAAGTCAAAATTTGAATCCCGATAATCTGTTTCGGTCAACTGGGAAGTTGTCAGGCGTGTACATCGACCACGATGCGACCCATGATCTGACCTTTCAAAATCTCGGCGCCCAGCGTTGGCACCTCGGCCAATGTCGCTGGGCGGATCATGGCTTCGAGTTTTTTTAACGGCAGGTCTGTGGCAAGATGTTGCCACGCTCTCAAGCGTTGGTCATAAGGCTGCATCACGCTATCGATTCCCAGTACGTTGACTCCGCGAAGCAAAAATGGAATCACGCTGGTTGGCAACGCCGCTCCGCCGGCAAGTCCGACTGCGGCAACCGACGCGCCGTATTTCAACTGACCGATCACCCGTGCGAGCATCTCGCCCCCAACGGCATCAACACACCCCGCCCATGTCTCCGCTTCGAGCGGCTTCTTGGATATGGTGTCGATCTCTTGGCGAGCGACGATCCGATGTGCACCAAGCGACTTCAAATATTCCGCCGTCTCTGGTCGGCCCGTCACCGCTGCGACTTCGTAACCAAGATTGCCGAGAATCGCCGTCGCGATCGAACCGACTCCGCCCGCTGCTCCGGTGACAAGTACTACTCCGTGATCCGGCGTAAGACCGTGATCAACCAATGCAAGAACTGAGAGGATTGCGGCGAAGCCAGCCGTTCCAATGGCCATCGCTTGCTTCGTTGTCAGACCTTCCGGTAGTGGCAACAGCCAATCGGCATTGACGCGAGCTTTCTGCGAATAGCCGCCCCAATGCGTCTCGCCCACATGCCAACCGGTCAACACAACTTTGTCGCCGGCCTTGTAACGCGAATCGTCGGACCACTGGACTGTTCCCGCAAAGTCGATCCCCGGAACATGAGGAT